>NZ_SSBM01000059.1:0-27286 GCF_004795115.1 Streptomyces sp. A0592 | reverse complement strand
GAAAGCACGCTCACATCCGCCGGGGTCCATCCCGACCCACACATCCGTCGCTGGGCCGCAGCAGCAGACCACGAGGAAGGCTGAGCCCGACTCTCACCCCTCCTGACAGTTACGGGACAGCCCTTAGCTCGCGGACAGTCGGCCATCGGTGGTGTTTGCTGCCTGCCTTCCTCCGGTCGACCGGCGACGGACCGGTGCCAATTCCCCCATTTTCGCGCGGATGTGTGAGCCATCCACGCACGCCCTCGATGAGTCGAGCCAGCTGGCCACGCTCAGTTCGGCGAGCGGGATGCGGTGCAATTATCGAAGACTCCGGCCTGTTGCCGACGCTCCAGGCGCCGCCAACAGGTTTGCCCCGAGCCGGAGCTCAGCTCAGTGGTAGGAGTTGCCAGGCGATATCGTCGCGCAGGACGTACGCGTTGCAGACACAACCGGTCCATCACCGGCCGCGGCCCTGGTGACCCTGTCGGCCAAGGCGGCAGCAGCGGCTCGATCAGTGCCCACAAGTCGTCGTCCACGATCCAAGACCGAGTACTTACACACTCACGAACGGCCGAATCATCACTCCGGTTACGCCCGACCAGGGAATCTCAACTAAATCCTGTTATGAGCTCCTACTGAGACGAACGCTGGAAACAGGCACCTTATAGCCGCTACCAGACGGCGATGCAATTACCGACGCACCATCATAGCGATAAATCAACCCAGAAAGTCATGAAAACTGTGGAGCCGGAGTCAACATCGGTAGCAAAGTAGGGAAAGTAGCCGGAAGTGGATGTACAGTAAGCCGCAAGCTGATCTGAGAGCACGTTAGGTATGTTGTACGCCAGCGTCACCAGGGGGCCATCTACGGGTGCTCCTGCTTGGACCGCCTGCGTTGTACTTCGAAGAAACTTCAGCTGTTCGATCGACAGTCGATGCCCCAGAAGAGAATATATCTCATCAATTGACTTGGTCCGAAAGAGCCGAAAAGCTGTGACGATGGAATCGCCTTTCATTCCCTTCAGGTCGGGAATACGAATCTTACCAGGAGGGAAGGTGCGTCGAAGAACAGTCGCCGACGGCTCCACTAGTGGCGGCGTGAGTGCGCCGGGGTCGAATAGTCGCGGAGGGTCCATCTGCCCCTTGGACAGTTTGATGGCGTGCGCCATTACCGCATTGATAAGCTTAGTATAGGCCACTATGGCGCCGTTAAGGATTTCAACCGAAGGAACTTCATGGAAAAAGACAGGATTCTGAAGTGCGAATTCCAAGTCATTCCGCGTCTGAATGTAGCGCAACTTCTTCTCTCGGGAATCCGACAGGGCAATGAGGAAGTCATCGCGTTCTTCGGCTGACGGGATCGGCAGGGGCAAGGTGTCGTAAGTAGCCACCTCCACCTGATACGCTGCGGCACTCGATCTGGCTATCTCCGGGAACGACTTGTACCGGCTGATGACGTCCTCGATCGTGACAGTGGGCGTCAACTGCGCCCCGAAGCCTGCCCTTTGGTACATGCTGGCGGTGAACTCCGACCGCGTACGGGACTCACTATTGGCTTCCTGGTAGGCACCCTTGAATGAGCCGCCACCTACCAGTCCGTTGATCTCCCCTTGCAGCGTGGCCGCGAGTTCTGCCTGAGTACTGGTGGATACCGAGGTGATCCGGATAACCGCATAGAACTCCCCTCCTGTTTGCAGGCCCCGAATGAAACTGTCACCGAAGGCTTTCGTAAACTCCTCAAGCCTGTTCGCAGTGAGTAGCTGTTGCGCCTCCGCCGTAGTCTGAAAATTTTTCCCTCGCCGCAGTGAATTATTTACGATACAGCGAGCTATTAGGAATGTCGAAGTTGAGTTGAATTTGGTTGATTCAGAGAATCTTGCCTTGCCGGAGGAACTGATGAATCCGTAGCGTCCTTGCGCCTCGAAGGACATCCCCAGGCTTTTCTGTAGCTCTTCGTGAGTGTTCATAATGCTCACGTCAGCGATGACCTCCCCGCCGGGAGCGGCGGGATTGTCGGCAATGGTAAACCCTTGCAAGGGGGTTCCTACAGCCAGGCCCGATTCGCTATTGAAACCCATGCCGATCTCTTCATCATTAAAGAGAAGTCTACGAATCTGTGGAATCTCAGGCATTGCTTGCTCCGCCTATTGCGCTTTGGGTCTACACAATACTGGGAAGAATTGCGAACCCTTTGAGAATCCAGCCTTCATGCAAATTCACGGATTAATTCCTGCAGGCCCAGCACCAAATGAGCCAAAGCTCGTCGCGAACTGTATGTACACCATGGAGTTAGCGTCAACATGGGTGCCAGGGCTGGGAAACTGAGCCGAAGATGTAAGGTCAAACACATCCGACAGCACACCCTCGTCACGTGCGTTGAATGCCAGGGTCACCAGGGGCCCATCGACGGGGGCTCCTTCTTGGACTGCCTGGGTTGTACTTCGGAGAAACCTCAGCTGCTCGATCGACAGTTGTTGCCCCAGAAGAGAATATATCTCATCAATTGACTTAGTTCGGAAAAATCGAAGAGCTAAGGCGATATAACCGTTACCCACGCCTACCAGTTCAGGTATACGGATTTTCTCTGAAGGAAGGGTGCGTCGAAGAGGAATCGCCGACGGCTCCACTAGTGGCGGCGTGAGTGCGCCGGGGTCGAATAGTTGCGGAGGGTTCATCTGCCCCTTGGACAGTTTGATGGCGTGCGCCATTACCGCATTGATAAGCTTAGTATAGGCCACTATGGCGCCGTTAAGGATTTCAACCGAAGGAACTTCATGGAAAAAGACAGGATTCTGAAGTGCGAATTCCAAGTCATTCCGCGTCTGAATGTAGCGCAACTTCTTCTCTCGGGAATCCGACAGGGCAATGAGGAAGTCATCGCGTTCTTCGGCTGACGGGATCGGCAGGGGCAAGGTGTCGTAAGTAGCCACCTCCACCTGATACGCTGCGGCACTCGATCTGGCTATCTCCGGGAACGACTTGTACCGGCTGATGACGTCCTCGATCGTGACAGTGGGCGTCAACTGCGCCCCGAAGCCTGCCCTTTGGTACATGCTGGCGGTGAACTCCGACCGCGTACGGGACTCACTATTGGCTTCCTGGTAGGCACCCTTGAATGAGCCGCCACCTACCAGTCCGTTGATCTCCCCTTGCAGCGTGGCCGCGAGTTCTGCCTGAGTACTGGTGGATACCGAGGTGATCCGGATAACCGCATAGAACTCCCCTCCTGTTTGCAGGCCCCGAATGAAACTGTCACCGAAGGCTTTCGTAAACTCCTCAAGCCTGTTCGCAGTGAGTAGCTGTTGCGCCTCCGCCGTAGTCTGAAAATTTTTCCCTCGCCGCAGTGAATTATTTACGATACAGCGAGCTATTAGGAATGTCGAAGTTGAGTTGAATTTGGTTGATTCAGAGAATCTTGCCTTGCCGGAGGAACTGATGAATCCGTAGCGTCCTTGCGCCTCGAAGGACATCCCCAGGCTTTTCTGTAGCTCTTCGTGAGTGTTCATAATGCTCACGTCAGCGATGACCTCCCCGCCGGGAGCGGCGGGATTGTCGGCAGTGGTAAACCCTTGCAAGGGGGTTCCTACAGCCAGGCCCGATTCGCTATTGAAACCCATGCCGATCTCTTCATCATTAAAGAGAAGTCTACGAATCTGTGGAATCTCGGGCATTGTTGCTCCGTTTATCCTGTTCCTGGGAGACCGTCAGGCTTCGACAGTCACGAGGGAGGCCGCGCCGTAGCCGTCGACAATCTCGTTGGAAAACCCGGCTCCCCCGTCCCCTCGCGCCTGGTGGCGTAGGGCCGCCGTGTTGGGGGGCGTTCAAGTCGAGCACGCCGCGCCGTCGGCTATGTAACACCGTTCAAAAAGCGCCGTTCGAACGGCATACCCTTCCCTAGTATTCCGTACTTTCCAGCGTGACATATCTGCGGCAAGCCGCAATCGCAGCCCGCCTGAGCGCCTCGAGCAATGGCCCACTTACCTGTCGAGGCTGCCGCTCCTCGGACGCCCACCCAGCCAGCCAGGAGGTAGGCTCTCCAGGGCGTGCACCTTTCCCTGTCGCGCTGTGGTGACGTCCGATCCGTATCCACCGGGTTGAGCCAACTCGCTGGTTTCGATCCGACTCTCTGCGATGAACTGCCCCGTCTGCTGGGCTGGCTGCACCGCCTGCCCGACCCGCGCAGTCGCGAGGCCGGCGCCAGCATGCTCGGTCCTGGCCGCAACGACGTAACTCGCCGCCATCGCCGAGTGGGCCGCCAACGGCCCTGACCAGTTACTTGTCCAATGCGGAGCCCCACTGCGCGACCTGCCATTCCGGGCGCCAGGCGAAGCAACCGTGCGCCGATTACTGCAGCGCATCGACGGCGACGCGCTCGGCGCGGCGATCGGCGGCTGGCTCACCGCCCGTGCAGACGCCCGACACACACACCCGCCATCTTGCCCAGCCCGGGCCGCGGTCGCGGTGGACAACACGTCCCCGCGCGGCGCTACCCGCACCGACAGCCGCCGTGTACACCTGATCTCCGCGCTGCACGGCGACGGCATCGTGCTCGCCCAGCGCGAGACAGAAGCCAAGAGCAACCATTTCATCGCGTCCGTCCGCTGCTGGAACCACTGGATCTGGCCGATGTGCTGGTGGCCTTCGACGGACTGCTGACCCAGACGTCGTACTCAAGGGCATTGACCCGACCCTGCACACATTGGTGAAGGATCTCCCCTGGCGTGAAGTGCCACTGATGGACCGCACCCGCACCACCACTCGCGGCCACGACGAGATCCAGCGCGTGCGGCACCTGTCGTTCCCTCAGGCCAGCCAGGCACTGCAGATCGTCCGACGACGCATGGTGCACGGGAAAGTCTCAGGCCAGATCATCGTGGTGCTACTTCGGACCTTCACGGCTGAGGCGGCCTTGCCCACCGCCCGTCGAGATCGAAAGAATCGACTGGTACATCGAAGCCTACGGTCCATTTTGCAAACACGAACCCACCCAAAAAAAGCTTCACAGGCCAATCTGCCTGCGGAATGGTGGGTGGTGCATCTTCGTCTATCACTGTGAGAAGCCTTGCATCCGTGAGGTCCAGCAGCGACAATGCACCTTGAACGCCAGATTGCAGAACGACCATGCCCATAAAAGAAGCCGACGCGACCACCCCAGGACCGTCGTCCCCATGGAGGTGATCGAAAAAGAAATCCTCCACAGGGTTACCGACATCATCAAACCTAGTGAAGAAGAACCTTGTTACCTGGTTCCCGTTCTCATCCGTGCCGTTCAGGTCTAGAGTCATTGGGGTCAGTCCGATAGGCATCGCATGATCCTTTCTGTGAAGTCGACCTATTTCCCTTTTCTCCAGCAACTCAGTCTGGTGTCTAGCCAGTCCGCCCCCAGACACGGCGAACGATGGCCGGGCACATCGGCACCGAGGAAACGGTCGCAAAAATGCCATCGAAGTCAAAGGCCTCGATAACAATATATCTGCCCAGATACAGCCGCACCAGTTCACGGCGGGTTGGTGGCAACCCCGACCCGAATGGGCGCGCCGCCCGTCGCCAAACCGTGAGCGGGCCATCGGCCGCTATGCTGACACCGCCCCAAGGCGGCGGGCGGTGTCGATGACGGCGTAGGCGGCGCGGGAGGTGTTCACGCGCTCTCCTTGGGTGGTGCGGTTTTCGGTGTGCGGCTGCCACAGCCGCGTCAGACCTTCCCCACAACAATAAAATGATTTTAAGCAATCACTTCCGCAATCCGCTCACCCTGCACCCTGACTGGTCGTCTGATTCCTGGGTCGAAACGGACTGCGGCTGGCGCCGGCGCTGGGCCCGGCCGGGAAGGGTCAGCGGGGCGCCTCCACCGCTTCTTGCTCAGCCGCTGCGTAACCGGCGAACGAGCCGGGGCCGGAGAGGCGGGCGACCAACTGGAGGACGGCACACGGCCCGGTGGGGGCTCACTGCGACCGTGCGGTTGGATGGTGGCGCGCAGGATCTTCCCGGAGCGGGGGCGCCTACCTCCATCCACCCCCAGGCACCGTCGGGCCGGGCGCGGCCAGGGTCACATGATGGCGACGGGTGGAGGGTCGCCACACGGGGAGGAGCCCGTGTTCCGTGGCCAGCGCCACGACCGTGCGCGTGTACGCGGTGAGGCCGCGCGGCGCGGCGGGGAGGCCGATACGCAGCGCTCCGCCGCGCATCGCCAACACGGCCCCGAACGGGAGGTGCGCGCGGATGTCGGCAGGGTCGCGGTACGGGAGCCGGTTGTGCATGGGGTAGCGGGTGCACAGCAGGATGTCGGTGCGGTCGCTGCCACCGGGCACGAGGAGGGCGGCGGGATCCGCGCACTCGGGGCAAGGGGCGGTTCGCCAGTCGCAGGAGTCGGCATCGGGCACGTGGCCTCCAGGGTCAGGAGAAGGTGGATCGCCCCGGGCGGGCGGGCATGGTAAGGGGCGCAGCGGAAGAGCTGCCGGTGTCGGGGCCGGGCGGGCGGGGCGGTTCCGACCGCCGGGCGCGGCCAGGGGCTAGAGGGGGATCCGGGCGACTGCGCGTTCAGGCGCCCGATGAGGCAGTCGCGGCAGAGATCGGCGCTTTCGGTGATCTCGGCTCCGCACGGCTCGCCCCATCCGGTGCAGTCGGTCGTCTCGGGCTGTGGGTTGCACCGGGTCATCGTCGATTCCTTCTGCGAGCGGGGGGCGGGGGCTGTGCGGGCCCCCGCCGGTGGGCGCGGCGGCGGGGGCCCGCCCGGCGGGGCGGGCCCCCGCTCGCCTATGCGGCGAGCTTCAACTTGGGCGCCGGGTAGTCGCGCTCCAGCTCCAGGTCAACCAGCTCCTTCGCGGTGGAGACGAAGTGGGCGAGGGGGGTCACGTCCGCCGCGTTCTCCTCTGGGACCGCGAGGACGAAGCGAATGCGGTGGACGGTGTACGCCTTGATGTGCTCCAGGGTGAAGGAGCGCATCTCGCCCCGGGTGCGGCACATCGCGCGGACGATGATGCCGCCCTTGCTGGTGGTGAGGATGTTGTGGATCTCGATGGTGCGCACCGACTCGTCGCCCTTGCTGTCGACGTAGGTGATGGTCGTGGCGCGCTGGCCGTCCATGGCGCGGATCAGATCGGTCAGGGTGCGGGCGGTGGTCTGACCGGCAGTGATCTTCATGGAGTTCGACACGGGTTTCTCCCTGGAGCGTGTGAGTTCGGGGGGTGTTGACCGGGTGCCACTCCCGACCAGCAAGACAACTATAATCGCTCCTCGTCACTGTTTTGGGAAGCCGGAACGGCTTTCTTCTCGACCCGGTTCCGCATTCACCCACCCAGCCGCCTGCGCCGCGACGCGCGGCAACTAGCCCCGCACCCCCGCTTGGCGGGAGTGATGAATAGGGATTATGGTTGTCTCAATTGGTCGGCGGTGGCAGCCGGTCAGCGACCGCGAAACACACACCTCTACAAACCCACAGCGAGGAGCCCCGAGATGGCCCGCACTTTCCACGACCGCCCCGCGCACCTGCAGCTCCAGCAGCGGCCCTGGATCTCCCACTTGAAGGACGGGAGCAGGAAGCCTCACCAGCAGGCGGCACACAAGCGGGACCGCGCGGCGGTCCGGCAGGCACTGCGCCTCGGCGTCGAGCCGCCGCTCCCCCAGCGCCGCTGCGTCGACTGGGAGATGCACTGAATCAGCTCCACACCAAGCGGCCTCGCCCTACGGCGGGGCCGCTTCGGCGTGTCCGGGCGCAGCGGGGCGCACGCTGTGGGGGCCGGGGCGCGCAGCAGACGGCGCGTGGTCCGGAGCGGGGAGCAGGGAGCCGGCCGAGGCACGGACCGGACCGTGGGTGCCGGTCCGAGCTGGGCTGGGCTGGGCTGGTGAAGGCCGGCCCGGCCCCTGAGAAGAAACAGGCCTCTTCCTCCGGCTATCGCGGAGAAAGAGGTGTCGTCGTGGCGAGGGGGCTTGCCCACGGGGCCTGACCAGGCACGATGGCCAAGATCGAAAAAGTGGGGGTCCCACTCCCGGTCACACCTCCGGTGCAACTCCTAGTGCACCTCTGCAGACAACCCTCCGGCCCCCTTCCGGTGCAACTGCCGCAGGGGCGCGTCGGCATGGGCTTGACCAGCTGTGCCGAGACACGTTGGCCACGGCCATGAAGAGTGCATTCGCCTACTGAACCGCTATCCGCTCAGTCGTCAAAGTGGAGTTCAGGTCGGGTCCAGAAGGTGAGGTCGCTGCTGGTGGCGACCGCCAGAGTCAGGCCGGAGGGAGAGAACCCGGCTGCGCGGAGTTCTGACGACGTCCAGGGTCCAGCCGTCTGGAGTGGTGCTGTGCAGACCACCACCGAAGAGCCCGGCGATACGCACCGGCGTGCCCTCGATCGGGCCGAGCCCGGGGCAGGTGAGCTCCGGCGACGCGTCCGGAGTGCTGGTGTCGGGGTCCGGGTCCCGATCGCGGGCGACCTTCTCGCCGGTGACCGCGTCAAGGAGTCCGTGGCCGTCGCTGGACACGACCATGACAAGGTCGTGCCCGCTGTCGGGATGGACGGCGAACCCAATGCCAAGCAGACCCCCGAGAGGCGTCCTGCGGTCCAGCACCGGCCGCCACGGCTCCGGCGCCGGCATGACGGTGGCGCCGATGTAGCGCTCGCGCAGCTTCTGCTGGTGCTCCGTGATCAACTCGTCTCCCCCAGGATGTCTGTGTCAAGATTACGAACCAGAAACGACCTCCCCAGCCAGCCTCCGGACCCATCGCGGGCACTCCGGAATGGTGACAACTGGCTTGGCCAACCGGTGACAGCCACTATGCCCGGGTCGTCGGAAGCCGCAGGCCACGAGGTTTCTTTGATGTGATTGTTCGTTGCACCGTGCATGATGTCGGCGTGCTCCTGTGAGTGGCTCTGGCAAGATTTTCGTAGCCGGAGATCATCTCTTGTCGGGGCTTGAAAGCTGACTTCGCTGCATCACAGTGACCACCAGCAGTACAGACCCATGCGGCTCGCCTGAGCACGCGAGGCCAGGCTGGCCAGGGCTTCCAGGACACCGGCCGCGGTCTCGGCATCGACCTGGCTCTGCCGCAGTTCGTCCGTCCTGGACCATGGCTCGGCGTACCGCGCGAGGTCATCCGGTGTTGCAGTGACGAGTGCCTCGATCAGCGAGTCCGACAGGCTGAACACGAAGGGGCCGTCGGCTTCCGGTGGGGACAGCAGCTGTCCGGAGCGCGGGCGCTGGCTGGCTTCCTCATAGCTGCAGCTGGTCGCGATCCCTTCCAGTTGGGCAATGGCGACCACCGGGTCGATGCCCTTCAGGGAGACCGCGTCGAGTGCGGCCTGGGCCGGGCCACCAGGCATTTGAGCCACGGCGGCAGCCTGGTCGTCAGTGGCGGCGAAGTAGTCGCACAGAGTCATGCTGCCGATTCTGACATTCACGGCTGACCGCCCACGCCGAGGCGACGAAGCATTCGTGACGACCAAACCATGGCGTCAGATTTCAGGGAACGGTGCCGAGCCCGGGAGGGTGGTCTGTCAGACCGCGTATCGGCGGCGGAGGTGGGCGATCAGGACGACGCGGTGGCGGAGAAGTGGGACGCCGGCGCGTCCGGCCATGAGACGTCTCTGCAGCTTGACGTCGGTGATGCGGCCTTCGTTGACCCCCGAGTTGTAAGGGGTGGTGATGCCCTGGGCGACGGCAGGCCGGTCTTCGCGCAGGGCCCTGGCGAGACCTGCGCGAGGGGCGAGTTCGCTGTTGGCGAGGTCCTTCAGCCAGCCTGCCAAGGGTGCGGCGTCACGGTTGTCGAGCATGGCGGCGAACCGGCGGACCAGGTCGTGGGTGAGTTTGAGTTCAGGGCAGTGGCCGAGGAGCCGGGGCAGGCGATCGTTGATATGCGGGCTGCGGTGGTGCGGATGGGTGGTGATCCAGCGGGCGGCTTCCCGCGGGGAGGGCGGTCGCTCGTGAGGCTCGTCCAGGGACAGGCCCCGCCTGAGGGGTGCGACGGCCATTTTCACGCGCTGGTAGTGGCCGAGGTAGCCCTTGCTCTGCAGTTCTTCGTGCGGGATCTTCGCGCTGTGCTGTCCCTCGTCCCAGCGTTGCTGCAGGTAGCCAAGGTAGGGATCCAGGGTGGAGGGCTTGCGGGGCAGGCGACGCACCACCTCCTGCCAGGTATGGGCCCGGGCGTACTTGCTGACGGATCGGCGGTTCAGGCCGAGTTCCCGGGCCACGGAGCTGGGGCTCCGGCCAGAACGGGTCAGGGCGTGCACCACCTCGAACAGGCGTCGGGCGTGTCGCTCGGCCCGCGTGTCCGCGGCGGTGTTCTCGGCAGTCTCCTCGACCGGTGCGGGACCGGTCTCGCTGATCGGAGGCAGGGCTGCGGGCAGGCAGCCGCGGTGGGCGGAAGCGATGTCCTGAACGCGGCGGGCGAGGCCCTGCCAGAGGTGGAAGCGGTCGCTGACCTGCACGGCATCGGGGGCGCCGACGCTGATGCCCTGCCGGTAGGCAAGGGAGCCGTCGCGGCAGGCGACCTCAACGCCTGGGTGCTGACGGAGCCACCGGCCGAGCTGTTCGGCGTCGCGTCCTTCCCAGAGTGTGAGCGGGAGCCGGGTGGTGGCGTCGACCAGCAGGGTGCCGTAGATGTTGCCGTGGAGCGCGAAGTCGTCCACCCCCAGCACCCGGGGCGTGACCAGTGCCGGAAGCGGCACCCGCATCAGCTGGGACAGGACGGTGCACCGCGAGAGCGTGACGTTCAGGATCCGAAGCATCCGAGAGCCGCCCCGGCCGGCCAGCACCACGCCGATTTCCTCGACCAGGCGCTGCAACGATGGTGTCCGCTGCTGATAGCGCACGGTCAGCCCGGGCACTTGCTCGGCGAAGGTCACCTTCGGGCAGGTCGTGGCAGGGTCTCGGCTGACCTATTGGGTGTGGGTAGCGAGGGTGGCAGGTCGGAGTGTTCCGGGGCCGTAGCGGGCGCGGTCGGTGACTGCTTCGAGGGCGAGGGCGCGGTCGTCTGCGGGGTCGAGGGTGAGTTGCTGGGTGGCTTCGTGGGCGGGGCGGAGGTCGTGTGCGCGCAGGCTGATGGCGCGGACGCGGGCGCGTTGGAGGCCGAGCTGGGCGTAGAGGTCGTGGGTGGTGGTGGCGATGGGCCGGGTGTGGGCGGTGGCTTCGGGCAGGGTGCGGGTGCGGGTGCTGTGGGTGTGGTCGGCGTAGCGGACGGTCAGGGCCAGCCCGCCCGCGGCCTGCCGTCCGTCACGCAGGCCGGCGGCGACTTCGTCGGCGAGGGAGAGCAGCGCCTGGCGGTGGGCGGCGGCATCGAGGATGTCGTGGTCGAAGGTGCGGTCGGCGCCGAGGGACTTGGCGACGGGCTGTGCCTGGACGGTGCGCGGGTCCTGGCCGTGGGCGTGGGCGTGGAGGGTGCGGCCGGTGGCGGCGCCGAGGAGGCGGACGAGGGTGGGGAGCGGGGTGTCTGCGAGGTCGCCGATGGTGTGCAGGCCGTACGTGCGGAGCTTGCCGGCGGTGGCCGGGCCGACGCCGTGGAGGGCTGCGACCGGGCGTGGGCGCAGCCACTGCTCGATGTCACGCTGGTCGATGACGGTGGTGGTGCCGGGCGGGGTGCTCGCGGCGGCCATGGTGGCGAGCATGCGGTTGGGGGCGACGGCGCAGGTGGTCTGGATGCCGTGGACGGCCAGGGTGCGCAGGCGCAGCAGGGTGGCCAGGGCGGCGGGGTCGCGTTGCCAGTACCGGAGGGCGCCGGTGATGTCGAGGTGGGCGGCGTCCGGCGGGATTGCCTGGACGCGCGGGGTGATGTCTTCGGCGAGGGCCAGGAGCTGCTCGTACAGCTCCTGCGGGGCGCCGGGGGTGAGGTGGAAGTGGGCGTGGAGGATGCGTCGCTCGTTCATGGTGGTCACCCGGGGCTTCCGGGGCTGGTGTAGCCGAGGGTGGTGAGGTCGGCGGAGCGGGTGCCGGCGGGCTGGAGGTCGGCGTAGGGGTGCAGGCGGGCGCCGCTGGTGCCGTTCGTGAGGGTCCGCTGCCGGTTGGGGGTGCCGGCGGGGGTGGGGGCGAGGTGGTCCTGGCCGAGGAGGGTGAGGACGGCTTCGGGTCCGTGGTCGCGGCGGGCGGCGGCGAGTTCTTCCAAGTTCCAGACCATCTGGCCGACGACGGTGCGGCGGGGTCCGCGGGCTTCGACGGTGCCGCGGACGAGGAGGAGACCCGAGTGGAAGACGGTGTGGGCGACGGCGTCGTGGCTGTCTTCGAAGAACGCGAGGTCGACCAGGCCGGAGCCGTCTTCGAGGGTGACGAAGATGACGCGTTTGCCGGACGGGATCGGCGGGGTCTGGGTGGAGGCGCGCACCCCGGCGACGAGGACTTTCTGTCCTGGGTGCATGGTCTTGAGGTGGGCGGCGTCGGTGGCGCCGATCTCGCGGAGCAGCCGGTGGTGGTGGGTCATCAGGTGCTGGGAGACGTCGATCTTCAGGACGTCGATCTCGGCGGTGAGGGCTTCGCGGCTGGTCATCTCCGGCAGCCCGGACGGCTCCGCGGTGACGAGTTCGCCGCCGAGGGGGAGCTGGCCGTCGGCGGGGCGGGCGCGGGTGTGGGAGTGGAGCTCGGCGGCCTGCAGGAGGAGGTCGCGGCGGGTCAGCGGGCCGCGCAGAAGGTCGAGGGCGCCGATTTGGATGAGGCGTTCGGCGATGGGCAGCGCGGGGCGGGCGCGGGTCCAGAAGTCCAGGAGGCCGTTGTAGGGCTGGCCGGCGGCGATCCGGGCGACCTGGTCCTCGCTGATGCCGCGCACCGAGGACAGCGACAGCCGCACCCCCCACCTGCCGTCGCCGGTCTGCTCGATGCGGTAGTCGGCGGCGGAGTGGTTGATGTCGACGGGCAGGACCGGGATGTCGTGGCGGCGGGCGTCGGAGACGATCACGCGGGGCGGCCACATGCCCGGGTCGTGCTCGAGGAGGCCGGCGTAGAGCGCGGCGGGGTGGTGGGCCTTGAGCCACGCCGACTGCAGCGCGGGCACCGCGAACGCCACCGCGTGAGCGCGGCAGAACCCGTACGCGCCGAACCCCTTGATGACCTCCCACACCTCATCGAGGACGGTGGGGGTGTAGCCGCGGGCGCCGGCCCCACGGCGGAACCAGGCCTCCACGGCTGGCAGGCGGTCTTTGTCGGCGAGGGCGCGGCGGGCGATCTCGGCGAGGGCGCGGTCGCAGCCGGTCAGGACGGCAAACATGTCGATGATCTGCTCGTGCCAGATCGTCACCCCGTACGTCGAGGCGAGGACGGGGACGAGGTCAGGGTGGGGGTAGTGGGGGGCGGCGCCGTGGCGGGCGGCGATGTAGAGGGCGGGCATGCCGCCCTTGACCGGGCCGGGTCGGAAGAGGGAGATGTCGGCGATGACGTCCTGGACGTCGCGGGGCTGGAGCCGGCCGACGAGGTCCTGCTGGCCGGGTGATTCGAGCTGGAACATGCCGACGGTGTCGGAGGCGCGGATCAGGTCGAAGGCGCCCGGGTCGCCGAGGGGGACGTGGTCGGGGTTGTCGAGGTCGATCTGCCGGCCGGAGGTCCGCCGGATTTCCTTGACCGCGTGGGCCATCGCGGACTGCATCCGCACCCCGAGGACGTCCAGCTTGAGCAGGCCGAGGTCCTCGACGTCCTCCTTGTCGGCCTGCACCATCGGGTACCCGCCCGGCGTCGGCTGCACCGGCAGCCGGTCCAGCAGCGCGGCGTTCGACAGGATGACGCCGCACGGGTGCATCGCGATCCCCCGCGGCAGCTTGTCGAGGCCTTCGGCCAGCTCCCACAGCGGCCCGAACTTCTCCGCCTCGGCCGCCAGCTGCTTCAGCTCCGGGAGCGTGGTGAGGGCGTCGCGGATGTCGCAGGCGCGGATGTGCGGGAAGGCTTTCGCGACCCGGTCGATGACCTGCGGGGCGATACCGAGAGCGAGGCCGGCATCGCGCAGGGCGTGCCGGGCCCGGTAGGTTTCCGGCATCCCCGTCACCGCCACCCGGTCGGTGCCGAACCGCTCGATGATCCGGTCGTAGACCTGAAGGCGGCGCGCGGACTCGACGTCCACGTCGATGTCGGGCAGCGACCGCCGGCGGACGGAGAGGAACCGCTCGAAGAGCAGGTCGTGGTCCAGCGGGTTCGCCGTCGCCACGAACAGGGCGTGGTTGACCATCGACCCGGCCCCCGAGCCGCGGGCCACGACCCGGATCCCCATCGCCCGGACGTCGGCGACGACCTGGGCGACCGCGAGGAAGTACGCCTCGTACTCCAGCTCCCCGATCACCGACAGCTCGTACTCCAGCTGCTCCACCGCCCGCCGGTCGCCGTCCAGGCCGCGCGCGAACATGCCCGCCTCGCACCGCTGCCGCAGCAGCCGCATCGCCCCGCCCGAGCCCGGCTCGGCGCCGACGACCTCCGGCTCGGGAAAGTGCGGCCGCCCCAGCCCCAGATCCGCCACCGGGTCGACCACGCACGCCTCACCGGTCCGGACGGTCTCTGCGAGCAGGCCGGCGGCCCGCCCACGGCCGGCGCCGGACGCTTCGGCAATCCGCTCGGCGGCGGCCGCCATCTGCTCGGCGCCGGTCAGCCACCGCCGGCCGCAGTCCAGCCGGCGCCGGTCGATCGGCCGCAGCAGCCGCGCCGCATCGAGGACATCGGCGATCCGGTGCTGGCCCGGATCGGCGTACCGGACCGCGTTCGTCAGCACCGCCGGAATGCCGAGCCGGTCGGCCAGGCCCAGGGTGCGGGCGGCCAGCCGCACCGACCCCGGCCCCGTGCCGGGAACGCCCCAGCACACCGTCTCCAGCCGCAGGTTCCCGCCCGCGAAGTCCCGCCACGGCGCGAGCAGCCGCTCGGCGACATCGGGCCGCCCCGCCGACAGCGCGCGCACCGGCTCCGACACCGGCCCCAGCAGCACCACCAGCTCCTCACCGGCATACCGACGAAGGTCTTCCCAGGACACCACAGGCGCTCCCCCGCCGGCACCCGCGTGCGCGGCGGACACCAGACGGCACAGCCGCCCCCACCCCGCCGCACTGCGCGCGAGGAGGGTGACGCGCAGCGGCAGCTCCACCACGTGCGCGCCGCCGCGCGCGGGAGTCCGCGGCCGCGGGGCAGCGCCGGGGCGGGCCGAGGTGTGGGGAGCGACGGCGACATCGACGCCGAAGACGGGCCGGATCCCGGCGCCCAGGGCGGCCTTCGCGAAGCGCACTGCGCCGGTCACCGTGTCCCGGTCGGTCAGCGCGAAGGTGTCGATACCGCGCTCGGCGGCACGACGCACCAGGTCATGGGGGTGGGAGGCGCCGTAGCGGGCGGAGAATCCGCTGGCGACGTGGAGGTGCACCCCACAGCCCATGACACACCTCCCGCGAACGCACAGTTTCAGCCGTTATAGCCGGATTCCATCCCTCCAAGATATCGAACTAAAATCGAACATGGCGAATCGGTTACTCCGCTGTAGGTGTGATGGAGCACGACAGTTTGCGAGTGGTGCACGACAGTTTGCGAGCGTATTCCCGGTGCCTCTCTGTAGGTGTGCCAGGTCGAGCTGGGTGTCACCTGGTCGCGATACCTGTCACCGGCGCCAGTACGGCGAGCTGTCATCATGCCGAGATGGCCCACGACATAGTGTTCTTCCTCGCTCCCGACGATGAGACTGCCGCTGCGACGCGCCTGCGGGGACCTAGTCGGGCCTTTGAGTCTGTGACCTGCCGTTTCATTGAGCCAGACAGCGCCATTGCCGAGTGGGACATGTACTTCGACGAGCCCTCGGCCGAGGTCCCGCCGCTTGAGCAGCTCCTTGGGTGGTCGTGGCCGGAGTGGGTCACCGCCCCCTTGAACGATGGCGTTGAGGTGTTCGCTCTGCCGCAGCGGTTGACCCAGGCGTTGGCCAGCGCCAGCTCCGCCGAACTGGAGGAGTTGGCAGGTCGCTGGACCACGAGGCTCAAATCTGCCGACGGGGACGATATGACCGACGATGATCTATTGGCGGTCCTGCAGGGAGTTGCCCGGCTCGCGACGTCGGCGGTGAGCACGGGTGGTGGCCTCTACAGCTGGAGCTTCTGACCGTCCGGTGGAACCCCTTCGGGCAGTGGAATCGCCGTCCGCTGGGTGACAACTGGGCTGACACCGCCCTTGCCGTGATCCTGCTCGTTTCCGCGTTCAAGCTCGCCCGTCACGAGTGAACGCCTCCGTCACCGTCACTGGTGAGCAATTTCGAATAGTTTCGGCGATCCCGCCACAGCACATGCCGTGGCTGCTCCTCTGGACCAGGCCGGTGATTCGGTCCGACTCATGCGGCCTGGACATGCTGATCGTGGAGCATGCGGGTGACGAAACGGCACCGGACCGGCTGACCCTGTCCGAGGGCTGGCAGCGGCGATGGATCACGTCGTGGCGGGTCGGCGGCGGGTCGGTGGCATGGCCGGTGAGCGACATGGGCTCGGCGCCCGTCGGCTCGTCGTCTCCGGTTCGCGGGTTCACCTGGAGGGCGAGGCAGGGACACCGGCCGGGGCTGCAGTTCATGGTGTCGACCGGCCGCCACCACGGCTTCGAGTCGCTGGAAGAGCAACGTCTGCTGCTCGCACTGGACTTCCTCCGGGTCGTGGATGTGCTGGCCCAGCCGTTTGAACTGGACTTCGAGCACGAGGGGGTACGCGCACGCCACACCCCGGACTTCCTGGCGGTGATGCCCGGCTGGGGCGGGTGGTTGTTCGACGTCCGGCCGGAGCGGCTGATCGGACCGCTCGACGCCCTGAAGTTCGCGGCGGCCCGGCACGTGGCGGAGACCGTCGGATGGCGGTATTCGGTGGTGGCCGGCTGGCGTCCGCACGTCCACAGCGTCCTGGATTTCCTGTCGTCCCAGCGTCGCCCGTTGCAGGACCCGATGCGGCTCCAGTGCCAGCTGCTGGCCGCCGTCGAGGAGGCGGGGAAGCTCACATTCGGGGAGATGGCCGGGGCAACGAAGTTGCCGGTGGTCGCTCGCGCGCACGCGACGCATCTGCTCTGGCACCGGCAGTTGGCCCCGGATCTGGGCAGTCCCTTCAACGACGGATCGCCGGTCTGGCTCGGCGCCTCACCGGGAGGGCGGCCGCGACAACCGGGGGCAGGCTGCGCGATCTCGCGTCGGCAGACGTCTGCTGCTGAACGGAGTCGAGTGGATGGTCGAGTCGATCGAGCCGCAGCTCGGTCGGTTCCGCCTGTTCCATGAGGACGGACGGAGGGAGGAGCGGACGATCCGCTGGCTGATCCAGCACCCGGACGTCCGTCAGGTCGGGGGGCGGCGGCCGGACCGGAGGAAGCGAGTCGCGGGACAGCCTCGCAGCCGGGCCGATTTGACGGAAACCCGCTTGAAGCAGGCCATGATCAGGGCAGAGCACGTGAGGGAGGCCGCGACCGGCTTCCGCGACGGCCATCCGTCCCGGGCCCGGCCCAGTGACAGTTGCCTGATTCCCAATGACCGTTGTCAAGCGTTGAAGGTGCCTACCGGGTCATGCCGATGGCACGCCGGAACCTGGCCCATAGCGAGGTCGCCGAGGTGACGCCATAGGCGTCGTCGGGAGAGCCAACGTCCTGTACCGCGAGCACCCGCTCTGCCCGGTAGTCGTGAGCGTCCCCGCGGAATGCAACGGCGCCCTCCCCGATCCCGACTACCTCGAGGAAGGTGTCCAGGGCCTTGTCGGCTTGCTGGTGCGGCTGGGTGAGCCAGACATACGAGACCCCGAGCGGATTCCCGTCGTGCTTGCTGATCGCGAAGCTGAACCCCTTCAGCCGGAACAGAACGATGTCGAGTTCGTCCAATCCGTCCCACGACCGTTCCACGTGCAGACGCAGCCGTTGAGCCACGGGTTGCACCGGCAGTGCCAGAGCTCCGATCATCAGGAACAGGGGGGCAGAGTGCTCCCAGATGCTGTACTGGTGGGCGGGGTTTTTGCCGGTGTAGTAGGGCGGTTGTGTCGCCGGCTGCCAGTCGGACTCAGGTCCCGGGACCTCGATCTCTGTCACAACAGCTCCTCCCCACGGCCCCAGCCAACTGGTGATCAACTTACCTTCACCAGTGCAGCTGGCTCTATGCGGCGCTGCTCAGGCCCGGTTGTGGTGGTTGGGCTGCCCATTGACGTTGGTCGCGGATGGACAGCCCAGCCACCGCAACCGGACCTGGCCGGCATCGCATGAAGCGCACGCCTCGTCAGCCGCGGAGGGGCTTTCGCTGACGTGCCTCGGTTGCCTGGTCGCGAACGTACGGGTCAGCGTCTGCTGCCAGCTGGTCGAGCACGGCCGAGGTTGCGGGATCTGCCGGCTCCAGAGCGGGAAGGCGGCCCAAGGCAATCGCGACCCAGGCTCGAACGCGGGGGTTCTCGTCGTTCGCGAGCAAGCGGATCTTCGGCAGGACTCGGGGTTGCTGAAGGAAGCCGAGGGAGCTGATGGCGGAGATGCGCACCTGGGGGGAAGGGTCGTCCAGCAGGTTCAACAACAGGTCGATCGCCGTCGGCTCCGCCCCGTGGCTGCCGAGCGTACCCACGACCACGCTGCGGATTCCTTCGTCCGAGTCCTGCGCAGCGTGAGCAACCAGGTCGAGATCGGCCGGTTCGGGGACGAAGCCGAGCAGCCAGATTGCCGCCCTGCGAAGGTCCGCATCGTTGCCAACGGCATACGGCAGGAGGATTATGCGCGCGGCGGCCGGATCTTCCTGCGCGAGTACATGGAGCCTCGTCGAGCGGGAGTCCTGGTCGTCACCCAAATCGCGTGAGTAAGCCTGCAACAGGGCCGCCAGGGATGTGAGGCCGGCGGTCTCGGCCAGAATCTGGGCGAGCACATGACGGGCGTACCAGTTGCCCGCTACCACGGCTGCCGCGAGATGCCGTTCCAGGTGCGGAATCAGCTCCCGCCGCCGGGCAGCTACGAGCTCCTCTTCGATTTCTGCCAGGTCGTCGAGGTCGCAGTCTGGATCTGTGAGTCCGGCCGCCAGCTCATCAGGCGCAGGGTGAGATCATCCGCTGCCCATTGGTCTTCCAATCCGTCCTCCTTGTGATCCTTCAGCCCGCGCCAAACCTGCCACTGCGTCACGGAACGGATTGTCCAACAGGCGTCTGACAACGGCGTTCGTGGCAGCCAGCGCACGCAGCCCCCCATACCCTCTCAACGTCCCCGCAGGTCTCCATGACCTTGACAAGTGCGATTGGGAATCAGTCACAGTCGGGTTGAGACTGAGCGCGATAGATGGCGCTTGAGCAGGTTAGTGGCCTTCAGGGCCAGACGTCCCCGCTGGGCGGAGTCACCGCACGCGGGCGCGACCCTCGACCGATCTGACCACGGTGGCCGGGGCCGGTGTCAGCCATCCGTCCCTTTTCCGGGAGGCGGGCGTTGTCGGCGGGGGCTGACAGGGTGCGGGCATGACGGATGATGAGAGTGCCCGCATGACGCGGATCCTGGGCGGACTGCCGCCGAGCGCCCGAGCTCTGCTGTTGGGGACGAATTGGGAGTCTCTCCAGCACGCCTACGGCTCCGGCGAGGACATACCCCTCTCGCTGTGCTCCCTCGTGGACGAAGATCCCGAGGTTCGGTCCGAGGCGTTGGCCGCGCTGGACATGGGCGTGCTGCACCAGGGCTCGCTGTACACCGTCACCGCGCCCGCAGCGCTGTTCGTCGCCGCGATCCTCGACCATCGCATGGCCCTCGCCGAGCACGAGGGGCACTTCCCGTGGGACGACGGCCCGCCGCGCACCTTGCGGGCCGCCCTGCTCGTCTGGCTGGGACAAGTTGCCGAGTCGGCCGCCTACGGAGAGGACCTCGTACGCGACCGAACCGACTGGCAGTGGGAGCCCTGGCACGACGAAACACGGCGCGAGCACGACCCGGACGAGCTCGCCGCACTACACGCTTGCCGGGAGATACGCCCCGCCTTGTACGACGCCGTCGAACCGTTCCTCTCCTCTCCCGACCCTCACGTCCGAGAGGCCGCGCTCGGCGCCGCAGTGCCGCTCCTTGCCGCCCCAGGGCTCGCCGACAAGGTGCCGCAGGCCGCCACGCTGCTGCGGGCACATCTGGGCACCGCATCGGGGCGACGGGAACGAGCGAGTGTGGCGCGGGCGCTCGCCGTGTGGGGAATGAACACCTCCGACCTACTCACCGACTCCGACCCGGCTGTGCGGGTCTGCGCCGCGCTCGGGCCCGCCCAAGTAGATCGGCCACGCGCTCTCGCCGTCCTCCTCGACGCCCTTCGGGACCCGCAGACAACGGACGGATGGTTCCCCGAACCGTTGCCCGGGCTCGACGGGTGGTTCCGGTTCACCGTGCTGCGCTCCGCGCTCGCCCTGGCTGAAGCCTTTGAAGAGGTGGCACCGGTGACGGTCGCTGTCGTGTCCGCGGGGGGCACGTCGGTCGTCGACTTCGAGCGCGGGCCGATCCTGCTCAGAGCCTTTGCCGGTGGCTACGACCCGGCCCACCCGCTCTCCTGCGCCCAACGCGACCTGCTGCGGGCATTCGTGGACACGGACGAGGCAACGGGCGGAATCAGCCGGAACGTGTTGTGGTTCCGTGCAGCTGGGCTGCCCGACAACCGAGAGGGCATCGCCGCGTTGCTGTGATCGCCCCCGATGCGGCAAGGGCTGAGCGTCGTGGTTGGCCGGACAGGCCAACCACGACGCTCGGTCACAGGTAGCGCGAGCAGGCTCCCGCCTGGGGCGATGCCGGAATCGGTATCTAGGCTCGGGCGCTATGACCAGTGATCTCGGGTTCGTGTGCTCGTGCTGCGGGGCCCGCCTCTCTGAGCTCCCGGCCTCCACGAGCGGACCCGTGTCCCGGCGCGGCGATGGCTCGCGTGAACCCTTCCGCACGAACGGACCCTGGTCGACTTGGACACCGCTGCGGCGAACGGCAAGCACGGCGGCCGCCCGTCGGCCGTCGACGGCGACATGCTCGCCGGCGCTCTGCGCCGCCGCGACGCGAAAGATTCGGTCACCGCCATCGCCAGGCACCTCGGCATCGGCCGGTGCACCCTGTACCGCACCTTCGCCGCGTACGACAGAGCCATCGCCACCGGCCAGGAACCGGCGGAGGGCCCACAACCTCGGCTGCGGACTCCTCAACGGATGCCACACGGTGCTACCGCTACCGCAGGACGGGGCAGTTCGCAGCCTCGTACTCATCCGCGATGGTGAAAACGCTGGCACAACTCGGACACTCGGCTTTGCCGAAGAGATGGCAGATCCCCTCGGCGAGCGCGTCTTCCCCATCGCGTACCGCGATCTCGTACATCCATCGGCCGACACCCGAAAGGTCCTCGGCAGGACTCGGCCGCAGGTCACGCCGGTCTGTGTCACCCAGCTCCCAGTCCCGGATCGCCGTGTAGCGGCCATAATCGCCGATGGCGATGGTCACCTCCGCCGCGCAGTGTGGGCATGGCAGCTCGTAGAAGTCGTCGCCGAAGTCCCCCAAGACGTTGGCCCAGTGGTACTGCTCCCGGACCGCGAGCAGCGCGCGGAAGGTCACCAGGTAGTCGGCCGGCCGCGACTGCAAGTGCCGGTCCAGGAGGGCGCCCAACTCGATGATCACTTCTGAGCTCCCGGCCAGCAGCTCGTCGCCATCGTGGTGACTCGCCGCTCGTTCCATGATCGCTCCGGCCAGGTGTCGGGCCTTCATGCTGCCCGCGGCGAGGCGCACCAGCCAGGGCAATGCCGCGAGGCTGGCCGGCGACAGCAGGTCATGCTCAAGGATCAGCCGGTACCCCAGCTCGTTCCACGCTTCGGCGTCGTCCTCACGCTCCACCAGAGCCAAAAGATCGGGTACACGGCCCACGTCCAATCGGCAGTCGTACATCTGTGCCCAGTTCACCACCCAGGCATTGAACAGTCCCGCGAGCTGCGAGTCGCCCCCGGCCCCGGCGCTGCCCCCCGAGGCACGTCGTCGACTTCGTGAGGTGTCCGTGGTGACCGCGTGATCAGCCGACTTCAGGTGCCGCGCCAGGTGGAACAAGCTCCTCCGTGATGACACGCCGGATGTGGCCCACCCACGAATCCGGCGTCAGCGAGGACCATTCGACGTCGATCTCAACGCCGTGGAATATGCGGGTAAGATCCGCAAACTGCGTGAAGACAGCCGTCTGTACGTCCTCAAGGGCCGCGCCGGCAGGCATCGGGACCTTGCCGCATCCGCCACCCGAGTCGTCGGCGATGAACGTGTAGGGCCATACGTCATGCCCAGTCAGCAGGATGATCTCCTTCGGTATACCGAAGGAGGGCCGCTTCTTCTCCGTCTTGGGTCGTCTCGCCACGGTGCCATCCAACCTGACGGCCCGAGGGGTCAAACACCCAGCATGCACACCCCTTCCAAGAGCTGAGGACCGTCCCACTGACACAACCCTGCGCGCCACTGACATCCACTCTGCGCACGACAGCGGGTGTTGTGGGTGCGGTGGGCGACCCGGTCCGGATTGTGTCCAGGCGTCGGTAGGGCACGGTTCAGGGCGTGGTACGGGGGCGCTTCGTGCCCTTGCGGCCGTCGCGCAGAGCGGCGAGGAGTTCTTCGGGCTCGGGCCGCAACCCGCTGCCCAGGTAGCGGATCCCTTCGCCATCGGGCGGGGTGTCGGTGTCCTTGCCGATGGGGTGCCGGCGGCTGGTCGAGGTGCGCCATCCGTAGCGGGAGTCCCACACCGCAGCGGCAGCCGGCTGGTCGGTGTCGAGCATCACGGCGGCGGCGACGGCGCCTCCGTCGAGCTGGCGCATCTCGACCTGGGCCTGCTGGGCGATGCCGGCCGCGGCCAGGACGTCGGCGGTGTGCTGCAGGTAGGGCTGGGCGCCGCGGGCGCGGAGCTCGCGCTCGGCGAACGTGATGGCGGCGCGGTGGGTGATGGCGGGGTAGCCCAGCTGGAGAGCGGCGTCCTTCAGGTCGAGGCCGGGCTGCTTCTCGACGAGGTCGGCGATGCGCCGGCCGCGCAGGGTGGCCAGGCCGGACTGCGCGGTGGGGAACTTGGTGATGCCGAGGGTGTCGGAGACGGTCTCAACGGTGACGGCGGGGTCGGCGTCCAGGAGCTCGGCGATCCGCGGCAGGATCTGGTCGCGGGGGATCATGTCGCCGCTGCCCTCGCGGCGGCCGCCGCCGGCGCCGCGGCCGGGCCGGCTGTCCTTGTACGCGAGGACCAGGCGGCGGGGCCAGTGCTCGGTGCCCTTGGGGCCGGCGGGCACGAGGACCGCGCCGGCAGCCAGGGCCGGGTCCTTCTTGTACGTGTTCCAGGTGACGGGTTCGATGCCGAGCACCTGGGCGGCCTCGTGGCGGTCGAGGAGGTCCTCGTCGTGGTCGACCTGGGGCAGCTCGGGGATGGGCTCGCCGGCGTAGAAGGCCTTGGTCTGCTCCGAGTCCCAGAGCTGGTTGCGGGCGTCGGGCGAGCTGATCGGCGCCGGGTGGCCTTCCGCGGCGTAGGGCTTCTGGTTTCGGAGCGTGGTGACCTTCTTGCCGAGGGCGTCGGCGAGGTCGGACATGGTCTGGACGTACGGCAGGCGTCCGGCGCGGATCACGTGCGTCTCCTTCATCACGGGGCGGGGGGCTCGTCGCGCCCCACCGGCGGGGATTGTCAGTCGGTAGTGGGGTCAGGCACGCAGAACGGGTTGCACGGCTCGCCGGCCTCGGCGCCACATCCGCCGCAGGGCCGGGCGGCCGCCTCGATAAGCGGGCGAAGGTGGGCGAAGGCGCTGCCGGCGGTGGTGTGCGGGGTGAGGCGGCCTCCGGCAATGAGGTACAGGGCGTGGGGCGGGTTGCTCGTGGTGCGCACCCGGATACCGGTGGTGTCGCCCGGGCCAGCGGCCAGGCCGGGAGCCGCGAGGACTCCCGCGGCGGGGACGGCGGTGATGCCGGCCTCGGCCAGGAGCTCGGCGAGGTGGGCCAATTCGGCTCCGACGGCCGCGGCGGTGGCCGGCCACGCGGATGCGGCGGCCGCGGGCTGCGTCGCGCTGCCGGCGGGGTGGGTGGGGGCGAGGGTCATGGGGCCTCCTGGGTCGGGTGTGTGTCCGGTGCCGCGGGCTGCCACCACCCGCTCACAAGACAACATTACCTAGCTTGCATCATTGATGGCAAGTGACCGGATCCGCAACACCGCCTCGTACGGATACACTCGGAAGCGAGATACGCCTCTCGGGTCTCCCGGAGTGTGTGTTTTCGGTTGGCCGGCGCCCTTGCCACCCGCCTCGGCGGAAGTGGGCGCCGGCCGCTTTCGTCTCCGCCGGCCGCAGAACGCCCCGTGCAGCGGCCGGTCTCCGCACCTCTTCGCCTTCCGGGTTCCGGTGGGGCGCGCCTGCGCTAGCCTCGTTGCAGCATCTACGACGTGGAGGTTGCGATGCGGATCGTGTTCGACCCGGCCGAGCAGGAGGCCCTGCGGGCCGACGCGCGGGAGATGGCGGACGGCGACCCTCGGATCGCCTACGTCCTGGAGCGCCTGGCCGGTGAGGGTGTCGACCTGGACGCCGTCACCTCCTGGGAGGAGCTGCGGGACAAGCTCGGGCAGCCCCCGCTCGACGATTCCGCTCCCACCTCGCACGTCGCCTGATGGGCCGACACGCGCCCAGGCGCGCGCGGATCGTCTTCTACGACGTGGCGCAGGAGCAGATCGAGAAGATGACGGAGGCTGAGCGGCTCCGCCTCGACCCGGTGCTGGTGGCCGTCTCGAAGGATCCGGAGATCGGCGTGCTGTCGAAGCACGGTGCGATCCGTGAGCACCGCGAGGGCGGCGTCCGGATCCTGTACGTGCCGACCGCCCTGGGCACGCTCGTCCTGGTCGCCTATGTCGAGGCGGACTGACCGAACAACACCATCAGCACCGTCCCCCCAAGCCCACCTGCAGCAGAGCCCCGGAACCAGACGTCCGGGGCTCTGCTCATCGGGGCCGGGCTTCGCGGCACCCCTCTCCGAGCGCGACCACAAAGAGCCGCGCTTCCCGACCAGTTCACCAGCACAGCACTCAGTGAGCTCTTTCCAACTTCACTCTGAGCTGGTCAGGGCGAGGACGGCTTGGGCGAGTGCGGTGATGCGGGCCGGACGGCGGCTTGCACGAGCACCGAGTTGGTCACGGGTGGACGCCCGCCTGCGCAGCCAGATACTCGACGCCGCGGTGGCCGGACTGCTTGGACACGTGGACGTGGACGGCGTGTCGGCCGGACGGCAGTGCAGGGTCGGAGTGGTCGCCGCGGAAGGCGACCTGTACCGCGTCGTGGCGGGAGTCGTGCAGGCCGCGCTCGGGTCTGTCCGGCCAGCGGCCCGGCCATACGAGGAAGACCGCGCTGCCGTTGTCGCCCAGTGCCGCGATAACCCGGTCCTCGGCCGTCCCCGGTGCGAACCGTGCTGACATTTCGAGCGGCAGGTGTGCCTCCAGTTCACGGTCGTCCATGACCGACACGTCCGGTTCGCAGTCGCCGGCGCCGCAAGAGGGTCGGGTGCCAGGGTAAGGGTGGTGCACAAAGCGGGAGTTCGGTAGCGCCGCCGCCATGCGGCGGACCTCGTCGACGGTCTCCAGGTGCGTCAGCAGTTCCGCCTCCTCGCCGCGGTGTTCCATCAGCGCGCACAGTCGCATGGCCTGGCGGTACGCGTCGGCGGCGTCAGCGGTGACGTGGACACAGCGTGAGTAGCCAGCCAGGCAGTCTTCGCACATGTCCGCATGGTGCCACCCGCTGTTCCGGACTGTCACCCGGAATGATCGGCGGACTCCGATGCCGAGGGGCGGCCCGGCATGGCTCCCACAATGCTTTGACGAGCAGGGCGTACAAGCGGTGCAGGCCGATGGTGTCGAGGTGGAGAGAGCCCGTCGCGAGCAGGCCGCCGACCGGGGTCTTGAGGAACTGAGTCGACTCCAGCCCGAACAGACGCGTGGACCAGTTGGGCTGACAGACAGGTGAAGCCCCTGCTAGGGCGTTTCTTACCGATCATCGGATCGTTGGTCTGGCCGTGCCGTTGACTGACGCGCAGTGGGCGCGGATAGAGCCGTTGTTGCCGGACCGGACACCGAGGCGGGGCGGGCGGTGGCGCGATCACCGACAGGTGATCGACGCGATCGCCTGGAAGTTCCAGACCGGCTCGCAATGGGTGCACCTCCCCGCGGAGTACGGCTCGTGGAAGGGCGTATACACACGGTTGAGGAACTGGGCGATCGATGGCACCTGGGATCGCGTCTTCACTGCCCTGCTCGCCCAGGCCGATGCGGACGGCGAGCTGGACTGGGTCGTCGCGGTCGACTCCACGATTGTGCGCGTGCACCAGAACGGCGCCGGGGCCCGTAAAAAGGGGCCCCGGCTGATGAGCCCGCCGACCACGCGATCGGACGGTCGCGTGGTGGGGTGACCACGAAGGTCCATCTCGCCCCTGACAGTCGCTGTCGCCCGCTGTGTTTCGTGCTCACGCCCGGCCAGGCCGGAGACGCGCCGGCGTTCGATCGCGTGATGGCTGCCATCCGGATCCCACGTCGTATCGGCAGGCCCAGGACCAGGCCCTTCATGGTGCTGGCCGACAAGGCGTATTCGTCACGAGCCATCCGGGACCTTCTGCGAAGGCGCGGAGTACGGACTGTGATCCCGCAGCCTGCCGACCAGATCGCCAACCGCAAGCGCAAGGGTCGCAGCGGCGGGCGCCCGCCCGGATTCGACCGCGAAGCCTACAAGCAGCGCAACACCGTCGAGCGCTGCATCAATCGCCTCAAGCAGTGGCGCGGCCTGGCTACCCGCTACGAGAAAACCGCCACGGTCTACCGCGCCGGTCTCCTCCTTGCGGGCATCTTCCTCTGGTCCGCCCGCTGATGAACAGCCAGCTCAGGGGCGGAGACATTCGCCCTGCGGATCGAAGCAGACGAGGCCGTGCTCGCGGGCCAGTTCAGCGGCGTACTCGGACACTTCCTCGGCCTTGGCGTAAGACATGACCAAGTACACGATCGGGCCCGATGCCTCATCGATGACCGGTGTCGACGCCCACACGACGTTGTGGTCGACGTCATCCGGGTACCGCGCGACGAGGGCATCCACGTACGCCACGATGCGCGGCGCCGGAGGCACAACGACATCGTCCGACTCCAGGTAGCGCTCGTAGAACCCGTCATACATCGAGCCCGCTTGGCGGTCATCGACTGGACGGTCACCGTCCCATACAGCAAGGTCATAGCTCACAGACGCATCGTTGCAGGCGGCAGTTCTGCCAACGCGAGCAGGTCTGCACTCGAATCTCCGCTCATGATCCGTAAGAGAGCTCCTAAGGGCTGTCCCGTAAATGATCTTCGGGTCATCTCGGGCATGGCTGATCACGGTGAAGCCCGTTGGCCTATCCGGCGAGAGCGAGGTTATGCATCCGGGCGATGCCGAGCATCGCGTGATGGACACCGTCTC
>NZ_SSBM01000058.1:0-31829 GCF_004795115.1 Streptomyces sp. A0592 | reverse complement strand
GCGAACTGGGTGGGCCGCACCGAGGCCGAGGCCGAGATCGAGGCCTCCTACAAGCGCCTTGAGGCGCAGGGCGGCCACCACTGAGCTGACGCTCGGCGGTGACGGGCCGGGGCACTCCCCCGCGCCCGCCGTCGCGTTCCCGGGCCGGTGCGGTCGATCAGTCGTGCGGGCGCTCGGCCGGGCTGGGTATGCGGAGGGAGGAAACGATTCCGCATACTGATACTCCGGGTGATCACGGACTGGAGGACGCGTGGCGCAGGCCGACGGGGCAGAGGACAGGAAGCCCCTGTCCGACGAGGCGCGCAGCGCCTTCACGCCGCCGCCGGGGATCGAGCCGGAGCCTCTGGAGGAGGACCAGCCGACCTCGGAATTCGCTCTTCCGGCGGGCGCGGAGCCGACGGCGCCGGAGCCCGAGGGATCGGCCTTCGCGGCCCCCGCCACCTATCGGGCCGCGCAGTCCCCGCACGCCTACACGCCGGGCCAGGGCTTCCCCGTCGCGCGGATGAAGGAATCCCCCTGGCAGGACCGCATGCGCACGATGCTGCGCATGCCGGTCGACGTCCGGCCCGTACCGGAGCTCGTCCAGCGGCAGAGCGAGGCCGGCCCCGCCGTGGGCCGCGTGCTCGACCTGACGCTGCGCATCGGCGAGCTGCTGCTCGCGGGCGGCGAGGGCGCCGAGGACGTGGAGGCCGCGATGTTCGCGGTGGCCCGCAGCTACGGGCTGGACCGGTGCGAGCCGACCGTCACCTTCACCATGCTGTCGATCACCCACCACCCGTCGCTGGTGGGCGACCCGGTGTCGGCCAACCGGACCGTGCGGCGCCGGGGCACCGACTACAACCGGCTGGCGGCCGTGTTCCGGCTCGTGGACGACATCAGCGCCCACGAGATCGACGTGTCGCTGGAAGAGGCCTACCGCCGCCTCGCCGAGATCCGCCGCAACCGGCACCCGTACCCGGGCTGGATGCTCACCGCCTCCGCCGGGCTGCTCGCCGGAGCCGCCTCCACCCTCGTCGGCGGCGGGGTCCTCGTCTTCGTCGCCGCTGCGATCGGCGCCGTCCTCGGCGACCGCCTGGCCTGGCTGTGCGCCGGGCGCGGGCTGCCCGAGTTCTACCAGTTCGTGGTGGCCGCGATGCCGCCCGCCGCCATCGGTGTGGCGCTGAACATGACCGGGATCGACGTCAAGGCCTCGGCGGTGATCACCGGTGGGCTGTTCGCGCTCCTCCCGGGACGGGCCCTGGTCGCGGCCGTGCAGGACGGTCTGACCGGCTACTACATCACCGCGTCGGCCCGGCTGCTGGAGGTCATGTACCTCTTCATCGGCATCATCATGGGCGTCCTGGTGGTGCTCTACGTCGGGCTGCAGTTCGACGCCTCTCCGCGGCCGGAAGAGGTGCTCCAGATCCAGCAGCGGCCACTGATCCAGATCGCCGCCTCCATGGTGCTGGTCTTCACCTTTGCGATCCTGCTCCAGCAGGAGCGCTCCACGGTGTGGATCGTGACCCTCAACGGCGGGGTGGCCTGGGTGACCTTCGGGGCGCTGCACTACGCGGGCGGGATCCCGCCCGTGCCGTCCACGTGCGTCGCGGCCGGGCTGGTCGGCCTCTTCGGACAGCTCTTCTCCCGCTACCGCTTCGCCTCCGCCCTGCCGTACGTGACGGCCGCCATCGGCCCGCTGCTGCCCGGCTCGGCGACGTACTACGGGCTGCTCCTGATCGCCGAGAACCGGCTGAACGAGGGCCTCGGCTCGCTGGTGAACGCCGCGGCCATCGCCCTGGCGATCGCCATCGGGGTCAACCTCGGTTCGGAGGCCTCACGGCTGTTCATGCGCATCCCGGGGGCCGCGAGCGCCGCCAAGCGCCGGGCCGCGAAGCGGACCCGGGGCTTCTGACACCGGAGCCCGGGTACCCGTACCCCTCCGGGTGCACGTACGCCCCCGCAGGCCCTGACGAGGGCTGCGGGGGCGTACGGAGTGCTCCGGCGGGCCGGATCAGCGCTTGGCGTGGCGCCCGCGCTGGCCCGGGGACTGCGGGCCGGTGCCGTCGGCGGCCACCGCCTCCGGGGCCTGGCCGGCGTTCGCCTTGGCCTCCTTGCGGGCCTTCAGCACCTCGATGACCACCGGGATGACGGAGACGAGGACGATGCCGACGAGGATCGGCTCGACGTTCGTCTTGATGAACTCGATCTGGCCGAGCCAGTACCCGGCGATGGTGACGCCCGCGCCCCAGCCGATGCCGCCGATGATGTTGTAGGTCAGGAAGGTGCGGTACTTCATCGTGCCGGCGCCCGCGACCATCGGGGCGAAGGTGCGGATGATCGGCACGAAGCGGGCGAGCACGATGGCCTTGGGGCCGTGCTTGTCCATGAACTCGTGCGCCTTGTCCAGGTTCTCCCGCTTGAAGAGCTTGGAGTTCGGACGGTTGAAGAGCTTCGGCCCGAAGTACTTGCCGATCATGTAGCCGACCTGGTCGCCGATGATGGCGGCGGCGACGATCAGGGTGCAGACCAGCCACAGCGGCTGCGTGATGTACTTCCCGTCCGCGACCAGCAGGCCCGCGGTGAAGAGCAGGGAGTCGCCGGGAAGGAAGGCGAAGAGACCCGACTCGGCGAAGACGATGACCAGGATGCCGATCAGGCCGAAGTGCGAGATCAGGTAGTCCGGGGACAGCCACTGTGGGCCGAGCGCAAGCGTATACACGGGTTCCGGGCTCTCCTGGATCGAGGGGAAGTGCCGATGGGGGCGGTTTCAATTATCAACGCACACGACCCCCGCCCGGTTCCAGGTACCGGCGGGGGTCGTCTGCGTGACATTCCGCTTACACGTTGCGCACGCCGTTCGCGAGGATCGCGTCGCGCAGGTGCGCGGCGAAGCCCGGCTTCATCGCGTCGTAGAACGCCGTGAAGCGCTCGTCCGCCACGTACATCTCACCGAGGCACGTGTGCATCTCGTACGGGCAGTCGTAGAACCACCTGTGGATGTGCAGGCGGTGCTCCTCGGCCAGGTCCATCGCGCGCTCACCGTCGGCGGGCTCGCCCGCCTCCATGGCCGCCACGTACCGGCGGCCCCATGCGGCGGACTCGTCCTGGATCCGCTGCCAGTCGTCCTTCGTGTACGAGGCCGCCCGGCGCTGCGACTCGGCGTACGCCTCGGTGTCGCCCCAGCGCTCCTCGACCTCCTGCGCGTAACTCTCCGGGTCGTGGTCCCCGAAGACCTCGAACTTCTCCTCGGGCGTGAGGTTGATGCCCATCTTCTTCGCCTCCATGGCGTGCTCAACGGCCTTGGCCATCTGCTGGAGCCGGGCGATCCGGTCGGTCAGCAGGGCATGCTGCCGGCGCAGATGCTCCTGTGGGTCCGATTCCGGGTCGTCCAGCAGGACCGCGACCTCGTCGAGGGGGAAGCCGAGCTCCCGGTAGAACAGGATCCGCTGCAGCCGGTCCAGGTCGGCGTCGTCGTACCGCCGGTGTCCCGCGCCGCTGCGGCCGCTCGGGGAGAGCAGGCCGATCTCGTCGTAGTGGTGCAGGGTGCGCACCGTGACCCCGGCGAAACCGGCGACCTGGCCCACGGAGAAGCCCATTTCTTCCCTCCTCTGCTCGGGTACGCCCTTCACTGTGGTCCCTCACGCCGCGTGAGGTGCAAGTCCCTCTTCGGCGGCTACCGGCTCAGGCCCCGGTAGCGGCCCACCGCGAGCGGGAAGAAGACCGCGAGCAGCAGGAGCGGCCAGGCGACCGCCAGCAGGGCCGCGTGGTCGGCGGCCCACGACGGGGGCGCCGCGGCCGGGTTGCCGAAGAGGTCGCGGACGGCGGTGGCCGTCGCCGAGAGCGGGTTCCATTCCACCACCGCTCCCAGCCAGCCCGGCATCGACTCCGGCGTGGCGAACGCGTTGGACAGGAAGCCCACCGGCCACACCAGGATCTGCACCGCCTGCACCAGCTCCGGGCGGCCCGCGACCATGCCGAGCCAGATCCCGATCCACAGCATCGCGAGGCGCAGCAGCAGGAGCAGCCCGAAGGCGAGCAGGGCGGCGGCCGCGCCGCCGTGCCAGCGCCAGCCGAGCAGCAGCCCGACCGCGGCCAGGACCAGCAGTCCCACGGCCGACTGGAGCATGTCGGCGGCGCTGCGGCCCACCAGGACCGCCGAGGAGGACATGGGCATGGCGCGGAAGCGGTCGATCACCCCCTTGTTCAGGTCCTGGGTGACGGCCGTCAGGGTGGCCTCCAGCCCGAAGACCATGGTGAGGGCGAGCATCCCCGGAACCAGGAACTCGACGTACTCCCCGTCGATGCCGCGGCCGCCGCCCACCAGGAAGCCGAACATCAGCAGCATCATCACGGGGAAGACCAGGCCGACGAGCATCTGGACCGGCTGGCGCGCCCAGTGCGCCAGCTCCCGCCGGGTCATCGTCCAGGAGTCCGAGACCACCCATGCGGCGCTCATGCGGCCACCTCCTCGCGGTCGGTCAGTTGCAGGAAGACCTCGTCCAGCGTGGGGCGCCGGACGGCGAGGTCGGCGGCCTCGATGCCCGCGTCCTGAAGCGTGCGCAGGGTCCGGGACAGGCCCGCCATGCGGTCCTCCACCGGGAAGCTCAGGGTCAGGGTGTCGGGGTCGACGGTGGGGTCGGGCAGCAGTCGCGCGGCCTCCGCCAGCCGGGCCGCGTCCCGCAGGACGACGACGATCCGGTCCGCCCCGACCAGGGCCTTCAGTTCGTCGGCCGTGCCCTCGGCCGCGACCCGGCCGCCGTCGATCAGGGCGATCCGGTCGGCCAGCTGGTCGGCCTCCTCCAGGTACTGCGTGGTGAGCAGTACGGTGGTGCCGCCGCCGACGAGGGAGCGGACCGCGCTCCACACCTCGGCGCGGCCGCGCGGGTCGAGGCCGGTGGTCGGCTCGTCCAGGAAGAGCACCTGCGGGTCCGTGATCAGGGAGGCCGCGAGGTCGAGCCGGCGCCGCATGCCGCCGCTGTACTGCTTGACGGCCTTGCGGCCCGTGTCGGCGAGGCCGAAGCGCTCCAGCAGTTCGTCGGCCCGCTGTCCGGCCCGGCGGGCGCCCAGGTGGTGGAGGCGGCCGAACATCTCCAGGTTCTGCCGGCCGGCCAGTTCCTCGTCGAGCGCGGCGTGCTGGCCGAGCAGCCCGATCCGCGAGCGGACGGCCGCCGGGTCCTTGCGCACGTCGCGGCCCGCCACCCGGACCACCCCCTCGTCGTGGCGGAGCAGGGTGGTCATGATCCGCACGGCCGTGGTCTTGCCGGCGCCGTTCGGGCCGAGCACCGCGTGCACGGTGCCGGGCGCCACCTCCAGGTCGAGCCCGGCCAGGGCCTGCTTGTCGCCGTACCGTTTGTGGACACCTTCGACGGAGATCGCCAAAACCACTCCCACCCTCACTAGTCAAATTTGATTACTGCGACCGCCAAGGTAATGCCCGCCCGCGGGCTAGTCAAACTTGATTAGGCGTACGGGTTCTCCTGGCCCTCCGCCAGCACCCCCACGAACGGTTCGCCGCCCTCGCCCGCGAAGGAGTACGCGCCCCCCTCGATCCGGGCGATCAGCCCCCGCGTCCACTCCGCCGCCGCGTCCGCGGAGTGGACCCACATGTGCATGATCTCGCCGATGTGGCCCAGCGCCTCCGGGCCGCCCTCCGGCGTGTAGTAGTCGGTCACCGACGACCGCCAGCCCGCCAGCTTCGCCAGCCGCTCCCGGAGCAGCCCGAGCACGTCCTCGCGCGGCAGGTCGACCATGAAGCCGATCGCCGCCGACAGCACGTCCGTCTTCTGGTCGTACGCCGCGAGGGCCTCGCGCAGCAGCCTGAAGTACTCCTCGCGGCCGGCGTCCGTCACCTCGTACTCGGTGCGCGGCGGCCCGCCCGCCGCACTCGGCGCCACCTCGTGGGCGTGCAGGACGCCCTGCTTGGCCATCTGCTTGAGCGCGTGGTAGATCGACCCGGGCTTGGTGTTCGACCACTCGTGGGCGCCCCAGTACTCCAGGTCGTTGCGCACCTGGTACCCGTGGGCCCGCCCGTGCTGGCGGACGGCGCCGAGGACAAGAAGCCGGATCGCTGACATGGGGCCAGGCTAAGCCCCCTGTTGTCAGCCCATGGCCTTGGTGCCGTCGAGGGATTCGCGGACGATGTCCGCGTGGCCGGCGTGCCGGGCGAACTCCTCCACCAGGTGCAGCAGCATCCAGCGGACCGAGACCTTGGTGTCCTTGGGGAACCACGGCGCCGGCGGCAGCGGGAACGTCTCGTCCAGGCTCGCCACGGCGGCGACGAAGGCCTCCGTCTCCTGCCGGACCCCGTCCCAGAAGGCCAGCACGGACGGGATGGACTCGTCCTCGACGAGGCGGAAGCTGTCGCCGTAGCTCGCCTCGTCGCGCAGCCGCTCGTTCGGCCGCTGCTGCGCGAGGCGCAGCCAGTTCAGCTCGACCTCCGCCACGTGCTTCAGCAGACCGGACAGGCTGAGCTCGCTGGCGCTCGGGCGGCTCGCCGCCTGCTCCTCGTCGAGCCCGAGGAGCGCCTCGCGGATCGCCGTGCGCTGGGCCTCGACGAAGGCGAGGAGCGTGCCGCGCTCGTCGCCGAGGACCTCGGTGGAAATCTGAGCCATGACCGGACCGCCTCTGCGTGGGGTGTCGCCGGGGGCCTCTCCCCCGACAACCCCCACGCTACGGAGCGATGCGGTCAGATCCTGTCCTAATTCCCGGCTCCGCCGGGGGAGATTTCATCGTCCGGCCGGATCGCGGGCAGAGCGGTGGCGGGCTTGGGCAGGAGGGCCTTGGTGAGGTCCTGCCTGCCCGTCGGGTCGAGCCCGTACATCGCCTCGTAGATCTTGCGGACGGCCGGGCCGGAGGCCCCGGAGCCGGTGCCGCCCTGGGAGATCGTCATGACGATCGCGTAGTCCTCGGTGTACGAGGCGAACCACGAGGTGGTCTGCTTGCCCTGGACCTCGGCCGTACCGGTCTTGGCGTGCATCGGGATCTGCTTCTGCGGCCAGCCTCCGAAGCGCCAGGCGGCGCTGCCGTCCGTGGCCACGCCGGCGAGGGCCGCGTCGATGTTGTCGCGCGTCTTCGCGTTCATCGGGAGCTTGCCCGTCTCCTTGGGGGCGAGCTCCTTCACCGACGTCCCGTCGGCGCTGACGATCGCCTTGCCGACGCTCGGCTGGTGCAGGGTGCCGCCGTTGGCGATGGCCGCGTAGACGGACGCCATCTGGAGCGGCGTGACGAGGGTGTCGCCCTGCCCGATGGAGTAGTTGATCGCGTCACCCTCGCGCAGCTGGTTGCCCTGGCGGCAGTTCTCGTAGGCGATCTTCTCGGCGAAGCTGCCGTTCTTCTTGCCGTCCCGGCACCAGGCGTCCTTGTTGGCGTCGAAGAAGTCCTGCTTCCACTTGCGGTCGGGGATCCGGCCGGGCACCTCGTTGGGCAGGTCGATGCCGGTGCGCTTGCCCAGACCGAAGTCGTGGGCCGTCTTGAAGAACCAGTCGTTCGGGTCCTTCTTCGGCTTGATGCCGCCGTCCTTCTTCCACTCCTGGTCGGCGATCAGGTAGTAGACCGTGTCGCAGGAGACCTCCAGGGCCCGGCCGATGGTGATGTCGCCGTGGCCCTGCGACTCGAAGTTCGTGAAGGTCTGGTTGCCCACCGAGTACGAGCTGGGGCAGGGGTAGCGGTTGTTGAAGGGGTAGCCGGCGTTGACCGCGGCGGTCGAGGTGACGACCTTGAAGATGGAGCCCGGCGCCGCCTGCCCCTGGATCGCCCGGTTCAGCAGCGGGTAGTTGGACTCCTTGTCGGTGAGGGAGGCGTAGTCCTTCCCGGAGATGCCGCCCACCCACGCGTTGGGGTCGTAGGTCGGGTTCGAGGCCATCGCCACGATCCGGCCCGTCTTGGTCTCCATCACCACGACCGCGCCCGAGTCGGCCTCGTAGTTGCGCCCGGTGTTCCTGTCGTGGACCTTGCGGGCGTCGATCATCGCGTTGTTCAGCTCGCGCTCGGCGACCGCCTGCACGCGGGAGTCGATCGAGGTCACGATGTTCGAGCCGGGCTGCGCCGGATCGGTCTGGCCCTGCCCGATGACGCGGCCGAGGTTGTCCACCTCGTAGCGGGTGATGCCGGCCTTGCCGCGCAGCTCCTTGTCGTAGGTGCGCTCCAGGCCGGAGCGCCCCACCTGGTCGGAGCGCAGGTACGGGGAGTCGCTCTTCTTCGCCTTGGCGATCTCCTCGTCGGTGACCGGGGAGAGGTAGCCCAGCACCTGGGAGGTGTTGGCCTGGTCCGGGGACGCGTAGCGGCGCAGCGCGGTCGCCTCGGCCGTGATGCCCGGGAAGTCCTCGGGGTGCTCGCGGATCTGCAGGGCCTGCTCGGTGGTCGCCTCGTCGCTGACCGGGATCGGCTGGTAGGGGGAGCCGTTCCAGCAGGGCTGCTTGGTCTTGGAGTCGCAGAGCCGGACCTTGTCGATGACCTCCTGGGGGTCCGTGCCGAGGACCCCGGCGAGCCGGGTCAGGACGGACTTGCCCTTGTCCTTCATGGTCAGCAGCTCGGTGCGGCTGGCGGAGACCACGAGGTGGGTGGCGTTGTCGGCGAGCGGAACCCCGCGCGAGTCGAGGATCGAGCCGCGCACCGCCGGCTGGACCACCTGCTGGACGTGGTTGTTCTTCGCCTCGTCCGTGTACTCCGTGCCGTTGCGGATCTGGAGGTACCAGAGCCGTCCGCCCAGCGTGAGCAGGAGGGAGAAGACCACGACCTGGATGACGACGAGCCGGTTCTGGACCCGAGGGGTCCGGCCGGTCTCCGGTATGTTGCTCAAACTCGATCTCCCCCGGGCGGCTGCCTACGCCCGGCCGAGTCTAACTAGAACGGGAACGCCGTCCGCCCGTGCTGCACCGAGATCCACTTCTGGGTGGTGAACGCCTCGACCGTGGCCTCGCCGTTCAGCCTGCCCAAGCCCGACGCCTTCTCACCGCCGAACGCGGCCAGCGGCTCGTCCCCGATGGTGGAGTCGTTGACGTGGATCATCCCCGTCTCGATCCGCTGCGCGAAGCGGACGCCCCGCTCCACGTCCCGGGTGTGCACGGCGCCGCTGAGCCCGTAGGGGGTCGCGTTGGCCAGCCGTACGGCCTCGTCCTCGCCGTCGAAGACCACCAGAAGGGCCACCGGGCCGAAGATCTCCTGGCCCAGCAGCGGGGAGTCCTCGGGGAGCCCGGCGAGCACCGACGGCTCGACCAGGTTGCCGCGCGTAGACCCCCGTACGAGTGCCTGCGCGCCGGATTCCACGGCCTGGTCCACGAGCGCGGTCAGGGCATCGGCCTGGAAGGAGTTGATCAGCGGGCCGATGTGGGTGTCCGCCTCGTGCGGGTCGCCCGTCTTCAGGCCCCGTACGCGGGCGGTGAACTTCTCGGTGAACTCCTCGGCGACGGAGGCGTCGACCAGGATCCGGTTGGCTGCCATGCAGACCTGGCCCTGGTAGACGAAGCGGCTGAAGACGGCCGCGTCCACCGCGTAGTCGAGGTCGGCGTCGTCGAGGACGACGAGCGCGCTGTTGCCGCTGAGCTCCAGGACCGTGCGCTTGAAGTGGCGGGCGGCTACGGCGCCGACGTGCCGGCCGACCCGGTCCGACCCGGCGAAGGAGATGACCTTGGGGACGGGGTGCGTCAGGAGCGCGTCGCCTATCTCGGCGATGTCGGTGACCAGCACGTTCAGCAGGCCGGCCGGGAGCCCCGCGTCCTCGAAGATCTTGGCTATCACGCCGCCGCCCACGACCGGGGCGTTCTGGTTCGGCTTGATGACGACCGCGTTGCCCAGGGCCAGGGCCGGCGCGACCGACTTCAGGGTGACCAGGAAGGGGAAGTTGAAGGGGCTGATCACGGTGACGACGCCGACGGGCAGCCGCTGGACCCGGTTCTCCTTGCCCTCCACCGGGGAGGGCAGGATCCGGCCCTCGGGACGGACGGCCAGCTGCAGCGACTCGCGGATGAACTCCATCGCGAGGCGGACCTCGTACTCGGCCTTGGGGCGGGTGCCGCCGAGCTCGTCGATCATCGCCTCGACGATCTCCTTCTCGCGCTCCTCGGTGATCCGCAGGGCGCGCTCCAGGACCGCGCGTCTGATGTACGGGCTGGTGGCGGCCCACTCCCGCTGGGCGCGCTCGGCGCCGCGGTAGGCCTGGTCCACCTGCTCGACCGTGGCCACGGTGATGGCCGCGAGCTTCTCCCCGTTGTACGGGTTGACGTCGATGATGTCCCACGAACCGTTGCCGGCCAGCCATTCGCCGTCGATGTACTGGTGAGCGAGATCGCTGAATATGGACATGCCATCCCTTACTGCGAGCGCGCACCCGTGCGCTGCACCGGAGACCGATCGGTCATCATGCACTGATCAGACGTCATACTACGTGCGGATCAAGACAGTTGGAGTAGGCCGCGGAGAAGATCCCTGGTCCGGTCGGCATCGGGGCAGTCCGCCTGGAGGCGTTCCATCGCCCGCCCGTACTGCCCCACTTCCTCGTCCTTGTCCAGGTAGAGGGCACTGGTGAGCTGTTCCAGATAGACGATGTCCTGCAGGTCGGACTCGGGGAAGCGCAGCAGGGTGAAGGCCCCGCTCTCGCCCGCGTGTCCGCCGAAGGAGAAGGGCATCACCTGGAGCTGCACGTTGGGCCGCTGCGAGACCTCGATGAGGTGCTCCAGCTGACCGCGCATGACGTCGCGGTCGCCGTACGGTCGGCGCAGCGCGGCCTCGTCGAGGACGGCGTGGAAGACGGGCGCGCTCTCGGAGACGAGCACCTTCTGCCGCTCCAGGCGCAGCGCGACGCGGCGGTCGATCTCGGCGGCGGTGGCTCCTGGCATGCCGCGGCTGACGACGGCATGGGCGTAGGCCTCGGTCTGCAACAGGCCGTGGACGAACTGCACCTCATAGATGCGGATGAGCGACGCGGCACCCTCCAGCCCGATGTACGTCTGGAACCAGCCCGGCAGCACGTCGCCGTAACTGTGCCACCAGCCGGTCGCGTTGGCCTCGCGGACCAGTCCCAGCAGGGACTCGCGCTCGGTGCTGTCCGTGACTCCGTAGAGCGTGAGGAGGTCCTCCACGTCCCGTGCCTTGAAGCTCACCCTTCCCAACTCCAAGCGGCTGATCTTCGATTCGGATGCGCGGATCGAGTAGCCGGCCGCCTCACGGGTGATGCCGCGGGATTCTCGGAGTCGCCTGAGCTGGGAGCCCAGGAGGATGCGGCGCACCACAGAACCGCTTGCTTCTGCGGTCACTAGTACTGCCCTCCCCATCGCATTGGCGTGCGCGTGGTGTGCGCGTGCTCGGGGCCCCCGTACCCCAGAGGCCGCAGTCTGCCACCAAAACGCATCGGCCCGTACTCGTTCTGTAACGGAATCCCGGCTGCGGGAGAAGAAGTCCGTAAGTATGCGTAGGAAGAAATGAGCAAGAACCGTCACGTGAGTGGACAGGTCCGGCGCGTGCACGTGCATCTGCCCTTGCATCCGGCCCGAGCATTCGGAACCATGGTCCCCGCGCACCTGCGTGCTCTTCGCGCCGGCGCGGGACCCACCCCGCAGTTCTCTTTGGACACAAGCCACCGCTTCGTCCGCGAATCCCGGGAGTGCCTCGCATGGGGACGAATGGATCGACCATGCTCGAGCCGTTACGGCAGGGGCTTCCCCCGGTCGACCCCACGGCTGTCTCCGGGTCCGCCTCATGCGCTCTGCCCGCACGGTTCGACGCGGTGCGGGGCGCGCGTACTTTCACCCGTTCGACGCTGTCCCAGTGGGGCCTCGACGACCGCTTCGACGATGTGGCACTGGTCGTCTCCGAGCTCGTCACCAACGCCCTGCGCCACGCCCTGCCCGAGGAGTCGAGGGGGCCGGACGCCGAGCCGGAGCCGCCGGTGCGGCTGCACCTGATGCGGTGGAGCACCCGGCTGGTGTGCGCGGTGCGCGACCCCAGCGAGGACCGGCCCGGCGGGGCGTTCTCGCCGGAGCGGACCGAGGAGAACTTCGACCTGGAGTCCGGGCGCGGGCTCTTCCTGGTGGACTCGTACAGCGACAGCTGGGGCTGGCACCCGCTCGCGGGACGGCTGACCGGCAAGGTGGTCTGGGCGCTGTTCCTTCTCCACGACTGAGCCGACCGAGCGACCTGCTTCAAGACGACTGGCCGGGACCGATCACTGCGATCGGTCCCGGCCAGTGCACGTGCATGGCTTGATGAGTGCGCCGTTCCGTCAGCCGATCAGGTGATCGAACTCGCCGTCCTTGACGCCCAGGAGCAGGGCTTCTATCTCGGCCGGCGTGTAGACGAGCGCCGGACCGTCCGGGAAGCGCGAATTGCGCATGGCGACGTCGCCTCCCGGCAGCTTCGCGAACTCCACGCAGGAACCCTGCGAGTTGCTGTGTCTGCTCTTCTGCCACGTCAGCTCAAACAAGGAAGCGAGTTCTGCAGCTGCCATCCCGTTGTACGCGTGGTCCACAGGAAGCCCCCGATAGTGCAGATGTCAACTCCACCGGATCATAGCTGTGTTCACCAGCTGCTGCATGCGCAGATGCACGTGCACGCGGGGTGTTCCGATGATCACAGACAGGTCCGTCCTCAGGGGCGGAGGGCGTCCGAGACCTCGTCGAGCGAGGCCAGGAGCTGTTCGACCGCCCCGAGCAGCACCTGCGGGACTGGCCCGGACGCGGTGCCGGAGCCGGGGCCGGGGCCTTGCGCCCGGTCCGCCCACTGCCCGGAACCAGCTCATGGCGCCGAGGGTAGCGGTTTTCAGGACTTCTTCAGATTTGTCCGGAGTGCTGTCCGGCCTGTTCCATGGGCCGGCGCGCGCAGGATCCCGAAGAGAAGCCGGATCGTCCGAAAGGGGAACGCCCGTGTTCCGCAACGCCGTCCAGCCCTGGCACCTGCTCATCGTCCTGGTGGCCTGCCTGCTGGTGTTCGGTTCCAAGAAGCTGCCCGACATGGCCCGCTCGCTGGGGAAGTCGATGCGCATCCTGAAGTCGGAGGCCCGGGCCCTGCGCACGGACGACACGACGCCGTAGCCGCCCGGCCGGGCGCGGCCTAGGACTTGGGGAGCGGGCGGCGGCGGCCGCCCATGTGGGCACGGTCGGCGGCCGCCGTGCCGTCCTCCCAGCCCGCGTGGTCGGTGGCGCCGCGCAGCCGGGTGGTGGTGGTCCGCGGGAACATCTCCTCCGCCCGGGAGGTGACCGCCACGTCGCGCGCCACCAGGGCCGGGAGGTTGTCCGGAGCAGCCGTGGCCGCGTGCTCGGCGGTCTCGGCGAGCCGGTGGCCGAGCCGGCTCGCGTAGGCCAGCAGGAAGGACTGGCGGAAGGTCTTGGTCCGCTTGCGCCCGCCCGACCGCTGCGCGGCCTCCGCCCGGGTCATCGCTGCCGTTCCCTGCACCAGGAGCGAGGTGTACAGCAGCTCCACCGCCTCCAGGTCGCTCTCGAAACCGACCACCGTGGAGAACTCGAAGCCGCTGTTCCACACCGCCCGGCAGCGGTTGGCCGTGGCCACCGCGTCGAGCAGTACCGCCTTCGCCTCCTCGTACGGCGGCTCGACACCGATCCGGCAGGCCGCCGGGACCTGGGCGGGCCCCTTGCCGGCGGCCGCGAGCAGGGCCTCGTCCACGGTGTGCCGGGCCATCAGCTCCTGGGCCTTCGCGCTCAGCGCCTCGGCCTCGTCCGGGTAGGTGGTCGCCTCGGCCTTGGCGAGCAGGGCCCGGATCCGGCCCAGCATGCGCGGCTCGATGTGGGCGTGCGCCGCCAGGGCGTCGACCGGGTCGCCGGGCAGCGGACCCACCGGCTCGATCGAGGGCAGCCGGATCAGCAGCCGCAGCACCTCCAGGAAGGCGGTGGCCAGCGCGAACCGGTCGGCCCGCTCCCGCCGCGCGAGCCCGTCGGCGTACTCCTCGTCGCTCTTCCACCACACCTCGGCGGCGCTCCAGCGCTCCGGGAGCCGGGCATAGCGGCGCGCCTCGGCGGCGATCAGGTCCCCGGTGATCCGCAGGTGCCGCTCGTCGAGGTCGCGGCGGACCAGCCGCAGCACGTCGGCCGGCTGCCAGCCCCGCTCCCAGCCCTGCCGTACGTACGCCTCCCCGCGCGCCAGCAGCTCACGGCCCACCCCGGACCAGCGCCCGGAATCGGCGACGAGCAGCGAGGCCCCGGTGTCCAGCCCGGCGTCGTCCTGGGCGTAGAGGGCTGCGGCGAAGGCTCGGTCGACGGTCTCGGCAAGGTCTGTCACGCCTCTCAGCTTGGCATGTCCGCCTTCACGTCCCCTTGCCGGCGGGCGCCCTCGATCCGCGCCCGGCCCGCGCCCCGGTCCGCGGCCCGCCGCCCGGCCGTTGTCGGACCCCGGTGGGACACTCGCACCCATGAGCGACCGCACTCCCCGGTGGGCCCTCGCCGAGGACGGCGACGGGTGGTGGCACGCCGCACCCGTACACCCCGCCGACGGAGCCGGGATGCGCGTCCGCGACCCCGCCGACGCGATCCGCTCCGCCCCGCCCGGCACCCGCTGGGTCTGGCGGGCCACCGCCGCCGTGTACCCGCGCCTGCTCGCGTCCGGCGTCCGCGTCGAGCGGTGCCACGACATCGAGGCCGCCGAGCTGCTGCTCCTCGGCCACGAGGGCCGCTCCGGGGAGCCCCGCTCGGCCGCCGCCGCCTGGGCCCGGCTGAACAACGCCCCCGTGCCGCCGGATCCGCCGCAGCGCGCCGCCGCCCCCCGTGCCCAGGACTCCCTCTTCGACCCGCAGCCCGCCCCGCTCTCCCTGGAGGCCCTGCTCGCCGTCCACGCCGACCAGGCGGAACGCCAGGGCGCCACCGCCCACCCCGACCGGATGCGGCTGCTCGTCGCCGCCGAGTCCGCGGCCTTCCTCGTCGCCGCCGAGATGAACCGTGCCGGTCTGCCCTGGCGGGCCGACGTGCACCGGGCCCTGCTGACCGAGCTGCTCGGCGAGCGGTACGCGGGCGGCGGGGAGCCCCGGCGCCTCGCCGAGCTGGCCGACCGCGTCTCGGCGGCCTTCGGCCGCCGGGTACGCCCCGACCTGCCCGCCGAGGTCGTCCGGGCCTTCGCCAAGGACGGGATCAAGCTGAAGTCCACCCGCCGCTGGGAGATCCAGGAGCTGGACCACCCCGCCGTGGAACCGCTGATCGAGTACAAGAAGCTGTACCGGATCTACACCGCCCACGGCTGGTCCTGGCTCGGTGACTGGGTGCACGAGGGCCGCTTCCGCCCCGAGTTCATCCCCGGCGGCACGCTCACGGGCCGCTGGGTCACCAACGGCGGCGGGGCCCTGCAGATCCCGAAGGTGATCCGCCGGGCCGTCGTCGCCGACCCGGGCTGGCGGCTCGTCGTCGCCGACGCCGACCAGATGGAGCCGCGGGTGCTCGCCGCGATCTCCCGCGATCCCGCCTTCATGGAGGTCGCCGGCCGGCCCGAGGACCTCTACACCGCCGTCTCCCGCCAGGGCTTCTCCGGCGACCGCGAGAAGGCCAAGCTGGCCGTCCTCGGCGCCGTGTACGGGCAGACCTCCGGGGACGGCCTGAAGAACCTGGCCGCGCTCCGCCGCCGCTTCCCCCGGGCCGTCGCGTACGTGGACGACGCGGCGAAGGCCGGCGAGGAGGGCCGGCTCGTACGCACCTGGCTCGGCCGCACCTGCCCGCCGCCGGCCGGCTCCGGCGAGGGCTACGAGGCCGGGGACGGGGGCGTCGACCCGGGCGAAGGGGAACCGGACGGCGAGGCGGCCGGGGCCCGGCAGGACCGGGAGGACGCCTGGACCCCGAGCTACGCCTCCACCAACACCCGGGCCCGCGGCCGGTTCACCCGCAACTTCGTCGTCCAGGGCAGCGCCGCCGACTGGGCCCTGCTGCTGCTCGCCGCCCTGCGGCAGGCGACCGCGGGGATGCGCGCCGAGCTGGTGTTCTTCCAGCACGACGAGGTGATCGTGCACTGCCCGGCCGAGGAGGCCGCGGCCGTGGCGGAGGCGATCCGCGCCGCCGGCGAACGGGCCGGCCGGATCGCCTTCGGCGACACCCCGGTCCGGTTCCCGTTCACGACGGCGGTCGTGGAGTGCTACGCGGACGCCAAGTAGGGCCGCTCGCACGCCTGGTACCGGCCTAGTTCCGGTCCCGGTTCCAGCCCGGCGCGAGCGCGATCGCCTTCAGCTTCTCCAGCGTGACCGCGGGCGTCGGGCGGGTGGCGGCGCCGTTCTGGTTCGCGGCGTTGAAGCCGGAGACCGTCACCCGCAGGCCGTTCCCCCGCAGGGTGTCCACGGTCCACTCGATCACGCCCTTGCCCTTCTCGGCGGGCCCCTGCGTGATCCTGACCTTCGTACCGTCGGGCTGTGTGGTGACGCCGGCCCCCGTGAACCCCGAGGTGCTCTCGCCCTTCGTGACGTTGAGCTGGACGAAGGACGGGCCCTTGCCGTCGTCGAGCACGGCATAGCCGTACGAGCCCTCCCCGCCCCGGGAGGCGATCGGGATCCCGACGGGGACCAGCAGCGACTCCAGGGCGTCGGCCGCGCTCCGGTCCTTCAGCGCCGTGCCCGACTCGGCTCCCGGCCGGGCCGGCTCCGGCTCGGCGGCCGGCAGGTCGTTCAGCGCCGGGTGCCAGACGGGCGAGGTGACCAGGGTCTTCAACTGGGCACTGTCCAGCGGCGGGTTGGGTCGCGAGACGGGTGCGTCCTTCTGGGCCGGGGCGTTCCACTCGGAGGCCTCGACCAGGAAGCCCGCCGGGGTCACGAGCACGGCCCGCCAGCACTTGGTGTCCACCCGGCGGTCGGGGTACTCGTACCCCTTGAAGATCAGCAGCTTCGAGCCGTCCGGCAGCCTCTCCGTGCGGCAGTCGTCGTAGCCCTGGAGGTTCTTGTCCCCGCACTGGGTGAGCTGGTCGGCCTGGCTGCCCTCGGGGTCGACCCGGGAGAGGCCGACGGAGACGGCCGCCTTGCCCTTGCCGTCGTCGTACACGCCGGAGACCGCCGCTCCGCCCTCGCTCTCCGTGCCGCGCGCCTCCATGGGGGTCAGCTTCCCGCTCTGGCCCGCCAGCGCCTTCTCCAGGTTGACCATCATCCGCTCCGCGCCGACCGCGCCGCTGCCGGTCCTCGGCCCCTTCCCGGGCCCGGAGTCGGGCCCGCCGGTCGGGCCCGGAGAGCGGTCCGGCGTAGGCGGCGACGCGACGTGGACCGCGTCCGCGTCGCCCCCGCCGCCGAGGAGCCCGCCGGTGTAGGCGCCCGCCGTCGCGATCAGGGCCAGGGCCAGCACGGATCCCCCGACGACCGCGGCCCGGCGGCGCGCCACCAGGCGCAGGCCGCGCTCCTCACCGGCGTCCACCAGGGCCTGCCGGTCGGCCGTGAAGCCGTTCCCCGTCTGCCGGAGGGCCGTACCGAGATCATCTTCAAAGGGCATGAGGAACTAGACCTTCCGTTTCAAGGGTGGGAATGGGCCGTGCACGAGCGCGGGGTTCCGGCGCTCTCAGAGTTCCGCGAAGGCGGTCAGGCTGCCGCCCAGCTGCTCCCGCAGCCGGGCCAGTGCCCGCGAGGTCCGGGTGCGGACCGCCGCCGAGCTGACGTTCATCGCGTCGGCGGTCTCCTCGACGCTGCGGTCCTCCCAGTACCGCAGCACCAGCACCGCCCGGTCCTTGGGCGCCAGCCGGCCCAGCGCCCCCAGCAGGGTCATCCGCAGCGCCGGGTCACCGCCGCCCGGGGCCACCGCTCCCGTGTCGGGGAACTCCCCGACCGGGCGCTCCCCCGCCGACCGCCGGCGCCGGTGCGTGAGGTAGGCCCGTACCAGCACCGTCTGCGCGTACGCCGCAGGATTGTCGACGCGGGAGATCCGGCCCCAGTGCAGGTACATCCGGCCCAGGGTCTCCTGCACCAGGTCCTCCGCGAGATGGGTGTCCCCGCTCGCCAGCAGGCATGCCGATCGGTACAGGTGCCCCGACCGGCCTGCCGCGAATTCACGGAACCCGTCCCTGCGACCCTGTCGCATCCACTCCCCCTCGCGTCCGTCTCACTCCATTGACGCGACGGGCCCCCGGGAATGTTTCACCCCTCGGCGGAAGCCGCCGCGCCCAAGTCGTGGAAGTACACGTGGAACTCCTCGCGGACGAAGCCCTCCGCCTCGTAGAGCCCCTGCGCGACCGTGTTGTCGTACGCGGTCTCCAGCTGGACGCCCGCCACCCCGGCCGCCCGGGCCCGGCGCAGTACCTCGCGCAGCAGCGCCCGGCCCGCGCCGGTGCGGCGGCCCGAGGGGGCGACGTAGAGGTCGTTGAGGATCCAGGCCGTCGACAGCGTCAGGGAGGAGAAGGCGCGGTAGACCTGCGCGAAGCCGACGGTGCCGTGCCCGGGGACGTCGGCGAGCAGGACCAGGGACTCGTCCTTCGCGATGCGCTCGGCCAGGAAGGCCCGCGGCGCGTCGGCGTCCTCGACGTCCACCTCGTAGAAGTCGAGGTAGCCGCGGAACAGCGTGGCCGCCGTCTCGACGTCCGCCTCGCCGGCCTCGCGGACCACGACGGCCGGATCCGCCTGCGTGGCTGCCTGGTTGACCTGCTGCTGCGCTGCCTGTCCGGTCATGTGCCTCTCCCTGGGGTGTGCGTCGCGCGCGGGACGGTGGAAGCCGCCCCGACGCACCCACGCTACGACGGGAGTTCCGGCCGGTGGCCGCTCAGTGCCCGGTCACGGGCTGGGCCGGCAGCGTGAAGACGTGGTCGGGGGTCACGATCTTCGTGATCGCCTGCCCGAAGAGGGTGCTGGGCTCGCTGCCCCGGTAGTCGGTGTCCGTGTTGAGCAGCACCACCAGGGTGGCCTGCGGGCCGGGCAGGTAGACGGTCAGCGACTGGTAGCCGGGCAGGGAGCCGTTGTGGCCGATCCAGCCCTGGACGTTGAAGATGCCCAGGCCGTAGCCCGCTCCCGGCAGGGAGGGAACGACCTTCAGCCGCTCCGCCTGGGTGGCGGGCTTCAGCAGGGTCCCGGTGGCCACGGTCTTCGCCCAGCTCCGCAGGTCGGAGAGGTTCGAGATCATCGCGCCGGCCGCCCATCCCCAGGACGGGTTCCAGTCGGTGGCGTTCGCGGTCTTCCCCGTCAGCGTCTGGTCCGTGTAGCCCTGGGCGTGCGGGCTCGGGAACTCCGCGCCGACCGGGAAGAGCGTGTGCCGGAGCCCGGCGGCCGCGACGACCTCGCGGTTGATGTAGTCGTCGAGCCTCTGCCCGGTGACCTTCTCCACCACCAGCCCCAGCAGGATCAGGTTGGTGTTGCTGTAGTCGAACTTCGCGTCCGGCTCGAACAGCACCGGGTGCTTGAAGGAGTACCCGAGCAGCTGCTGCGGGGTGAAGGGCCGGCGGGGATCGGAGAGGAACGCCTTGCCGAAGTCCTCGTCCGCGGAGTAGTTGAACAGCCCGCTGCGCATGCCGGCCAGATCGCGCAGGGTGATCCGGTCGCCGTTCGGGACGCCGCCGACGTACTTCCCGATCGGGTCGTCCAGGCCGACCTCGCCCTCGTCGACCAGCTGGAGCAGGGCGGTCACGGTGAAGGTCTTCGTCTCACTGCCGAGCCGGGTGTTCAGGCCGGGGGACATGGGCATGCCCGTCGACTTGTCGGCCACGCCGAAGGAGCGGACGTACGTCCCCTTGCCGGGAGCCGACAGCGCCACGATCACCCCGGGCACCTTCGCCTCCGTCATGACCTTCCGGATCGCGGTGTCCAACTCCCGCGCCACGGCGGGGGTCAGCTGCCGGAACTCCTCGGCGGCGGGGGTGGGGGCGGGTGCCGGGACCGTCACGGCCCCCGCGGCCCCCGCGTACGGCGCTCCCGCACCGGCGCCCACGGGCGACACCGCCAGGCCGAGGGCCACCGCGGCCACGGCCGCGCTGCGCAGACGTGTCCTCATGTCCGGCCTCCTCACCCGACAGGACGAAGACCCGGGATCCACGCTAACCCCGCTCCCGCCCCCGGGCGACCCGGGTCGTCCGCCCCGAAGAAGTCTGAATATCTGTTCTGGGAAGGGCTGCGCGACGGCAAGACTCTCCCCATGACCGGTCGTACACCCGGCGCCCCGCCGGAGCCCGAAGAGCAGCGGCCGAGCGCCGTGCCCCCGCAGGTTCCCGCCGGCTTCGGGCCGCCGCCGGCCCCCTTCGACCAGCGGAGCGGCGGACCGGCCGGACGCCGCTCCCCCGCCCGGCGCCGGGCCGCCGTGATCGCGGGGCTGACCGCCGCCCTGCTCGTCGCCGGCGCCGGGGTGTACCTCGCGGTCCGCGGCGGCGGCGCCGAGGGCGAGGACCCGGCCGCCGCGCCCTCCGGTACGCCCTCGGTCGACCAGGGCGACGGCAAGGGCCCCGGTGTCGGACCGCACGTCTACGACCCCAACGCCGGCATCCGGCCCGACGAGGCCAGGGTCTGGCTGAGCGACAACCAGAGCGTGGTCGCCGGCGGCGGAGCCTCCCAGTACGGCCCGTGGCGGGTGGGAGACGTGGTGGTCAGAGCGACGGCGGCCGAGTTCGTCGCCCACGCGGCGGCCGACGGCCGGGAGCGGTGGAAGCTGCCCCTCCAGACGCCGATGTGCGGACTGCCGCATGCCCCGTCCGCCGACGGCAAGCTGGTCGTGGGAGTGAAGGAGAGCACGTCGGAGAGCTCGCACTGCACCGACCTCCAGCAGATCGACCTCACCACGGGCAGGGCCGGATGGAAGGTGCGGGTGCCCGCGGAGAACGACCAGGACAGCGCGCTCACCTTCGAGATGGCCATCGCCGGCGACACCGTGGCCGTCGCCCGGACGGCCGTCATGAGCGGCTTCTCGGTCACCGACGGCCGCAAGCTGTTCGGCACGTCGAAGACGAACGGCTGCACCCCCGCCGCCTTCGCCGGCGGTGCACGGCTGATCGCCCTGCGCCACTGCTTCGACCGCGGTGACGCCCTCGCCGGCGGGCGGTCGATGGTCGAGGAGCTGGATCCGGCCACGGGCGCCTCCCGGTGGAACCACACCTACGAGAAGGACTGGACGGTGGGCCGGGTGCTCTCCCTGGACCCGCTGGTCGTCACCGCGCACCACAAGGACAAGAAGACCTGGAACCTCACGGCGTTCGCCGCCGACGGCCGGGTCCGCTCACAGAGCACCCCGGGATTCGGGGTGAGCGGCCGGTGCAACGGCTTCGGCAACTCCACGGGCCACCAGGAGTGCTACGCCGCCGCGGCGGACGCCGACACCCTCTACCTCGGCGCGGGCAAGCCCGCCAAGACCCTCGACACCGAGGACACCCACCAGGTCGTCGCCGTCGACCTGAACACGGGCAAGGAGAAGTGGCGCACCGCCGAGCAGCCCAAGGGCCGCACCATGTGGCCGCTCGCGGTGGAGGAGGGGCGCGTCGTGGCCTACGTCTCACCCGGCAGCGGCCAGGCCGCCTCGGTCGTGTCCCTCGCCGCGGCCGACGGCTCGGCGCAGCCGGTCCTGCAGAGCCCGGCCGTGGCCCGCGGCGCCGAGGGCGTCTTCTACGCGCACGGGATCCGCCTCGCCTGGTCGGGCGGACGGGTGTTCATGGTCAACGGCCGGGTGTACAGCCCGGATCCGCGCAAGATGAGCCGGGCGATCCTCTCCTTCGGCAAGTAGCCCCGTACGACAGCCGGTCGACCAGGAGGGCAACGTGCAGACCCCGAACCCGTACCAGTTCCCACCCCCGCAGACGCACCCGCAGGCACCCGTGAAGAAGAGGAGGAGCAGGGCCGCGGTCGCCGGCGTCGGCGCGCTGGCCGCCGTGGCGCTCGCGGCCGCCGTCACCGGCGCCGTGGTCCTCTTCCGCGGGGACGGGGACAGCCCGCCGGCCGCCCCCGCCGACCCGTCGAAGCCGCTCGTCGCGGGCTGGAAGACGGTGGTCAACCCGCAGCACGGCACCGCCTTCGACGTCCCGCCGGACTGGGAGGTCCTGGCCCCCACCGTGTTCAGCGGCCATGTGGACGACGCGGACCCGGACAAGGTCCTCATCGGGCACACGGCGCCCGCCCTCTTCAAGTCGAGGTGGTGCAGCATCGACGGGGACGGCGACGGCCAGGTCACGGACGTCAGGCTCGCGAACACCGGCACCAAGGGCGCCGTCGGCGCCAAGGACGCCGCGGAGGTCGCCGAGAAGACCGCACCGACCTGGGTCTACGCCGCGTACACGCAGCCGGACAAGAGCGTTGTGAAGTGGGACGGGCCCAAGGAGTTCACCACGCGGACCGGGGTGAAGGGCAGCTACGTCAAGGCCCGTTCGGAGGGCGCCGCCCGGCCCAACCGCTGCGCCGGCGACGGCCGGGCGGTCGTCTTCGGCTTCAAGAACTCCCGGGGCGACCTCGTCGCCTGGAACTTCTACGGCCGCACGGGCGTCCCGGGCGCCGTCGGCGACGCCCTGATCATGCGCATCATGAGCACGGTCCGCCTCGCGGGCGAGCCCAAGGACCCGGCACCCGGGCCGTGACCGCCGGGGCATCCGGCGGCTCTCCGCTTCCCCCTCCGGTTCGCTCCCCGATCCGGATGTGCGGGATTCGGATGTGCCGGATTCGGATGCATGCTCTATGTTGCAGAGGCAAAACACGGGGGCTCGGCATGGCGCACACTCAGCAGCCGCGCCCTGGAGCGGTGGCAGGCGCTCGACGAGCCGGGACTGGGGCGACGGACGACAGATGGCACGTGACTACGACAGCCAGCTTCTGGAGTCGGTGGCGGTACGCCGCCGCAGGATGAGGGACGCCCTCCTCTTCGGCGCCCAGCGGGCGCGGCGCACGGCGGACGAACGGCTCGGGAAGCTGTTCGCGGGCATCGCCATCGCGGCCGTCCTGTGCGCGGGTTGCGTCGGCTGGTCCTTCGTCCAGCACACGCTCGCGAAGCAGAAGGCCGAGCAGCAGAAGCAGCAACAGCGGCAACAGGGGCAACAGGGGCAGGTGCAGCCGCTCGGGCAGCCCGGCCCGTCACAGCAGCCGTCCACCCCGTCCACCCCGGCGAGCCCGTCGCCGTCGTCCCCGAAGCCGTCGAAATCCCCGAAACCGACGAAGACGTCACAGCCCGCGCCCTCGCACTCGGCCAAGTCGCCCGCGCCGGTGCAGTCGTAGAGGAAGAAGCATCAGGCGTGCAGATCCGGGAGATGTCACGGTCCGGCAGCAGCGCCATGTCCCCTTTGGCCCCGAAAGGTGGCAAACCCGCGATGATAGGTTCCCGCACGTGGTGAGCACAGCAACGACTTCCCGGGCGCAACTCAGCAGGGTGACCCTGATCGGCGAGCGCCGCCGGGCCGACATGGTCCTGCCGTCCGACACGCCGATCGGTCAACTGCTCCCGGACATACTCCAGCTGCTCGACGACCGGGCCGCCTCACGCCCGCTGACCCGTCAGCTGATCGCGGCGGACGGTTCGGCGCTGCCGCACGACAGCACGCTCGCGACGGCCGGCATAGCCGACGGAGCCGTCCTGCGGCTGGTCAGGAGCCACTCCGCACCGCCCGCCCCGGTGGTCCACGACGTCACCGACCTGGTCTCCGACGACCTCGACCTCCAGGCCTGGCGCTGGCGTCCCGCCGCCCGGCGGGGCAGCGCGGGCGTGGCGACCGTCGCGTTCACCGTGACCGCGGCACTGCTCGCCCGCCACGAGTTCGCCCTCGACTCGCTGGCCGGCGCCCTGGCCGTCGTCACGCTCCTCCTGATGGTGGCCGGCGCCGCCGTCTCGCGGATCGGCCAGGGCAACCGCGGCCTCGCGACGGCCCTCCTGCTCGCCGCGGGCGGACTGGGCGTCCTCGCCGCGTGGACCGCCGCGGACGCCTACGACTGGCCGGGCACCGCGCGGCTCGCCGCCGTCGCGGGCGCACTCGTCCTGACGCTGGCCCTGCTCGGCCACTGCTCCCCGCTCGGCCGCGGCGGGCTGTTCGGAGCCGTGGCCACCGCCGTGATCACCGCCCTGTGGGAGGCCGTCGCCGCCGTCCAGAGCGATCCGGCCCGGCTCGGCGCGGTCATGGCCCTCGTCTCCGTGGTGCTGCTCGGGCTGCTGCCGCGGCTCGCCCTGATGGCCTCGGGGCTCACGGCCCTCGACGACCGCCGCTCGGGCGGCGCTTCCGTCAGCCGCCACGAGGTGGGCAACGCGCTCGCCGCCACGCACCGCGGGCTCGCGCTCGCCACGATCGTCACCGCGATCTCGGCCGCGGCCGCCGGCTGGCTGCTGACCCTCGCCGACAAGCCGTCCGTGTGGACGGTCGCGCTGCCGTCGCTCGTCGCCGTCGTCCTGCTGTCAAGGGCGCGCGCCTTCCCGCTGGTGGCCGAGGTCGTGGCGCTGATGGCCGCCGCAGCGCTGCTCGTCGTACGCCTGGTGGTGCTGTGGACCGGCCACGACGGGGGCGCCGGTCCGCTGGCCGTCCTGGTCGTGGCGGCGCTGCTGCCGCTGCTCGTCCTCGCGGTGCAGCCCCCGGACCACGTGCAGGTCCGCCTGCGGCGCACGGCCGACCTCATCGAATCGGTGGGCATGGTGGGGCTCTTCCCGCTCGCCGTAGGAGTGTTCGGCGTGTACGGGCAACTGCTCAACAAGTTCTGAGGAAGAGGGGCAGGGGCAGACATGCCGAACGCAGAGAACTGGCAGGGCGACGTCCTGCGCGACCTCAGGGGCGGAGCGCAGCCGCCGGCGCAGGGGCGGACGGGGCCGCAGCAGCAACCGGCCGCGGGTCCCGCCGGGCAGGCCCCCGCCCCCGGCGCAGCGGCCCCCGCGCCCGGGCATCCGCAGGCGCACCAGGCTCCGGGCCCCGGACCGCAGGGCCCCGGTGGGCACGCTCCCGCCCAGGCCCCCGGCTACGGGTACCCGCAGCAGCACCGGGCTCCGGGCCCCGGACCGCAGGGCCCCGGGGCGGCCGGCCCCGGTGGGCACGCTCCCGCCCAGGATCCCGCGTACGGGTACCCGCAGCAGCACCAGGGTCCGGGCGCGGGCGCCGCGGCGGCCGCCGGCCCGCGGGGCGGCGTCCCGCCCCAGGGCCGCCCGTACCCGGAGGCCCCGGCGCAGCCCCAGCCCCAGCAGCCGCAAGGGTCCGCCTACGCTCCCGCCGGGACCGGGCAGCGGACCCGTACCCCCGACTCCAAGCCCGCGGTGGACCGGCAGCTCTCCGGAACCGGCCGCAAGCCCCGCCACGGGGAGCCGTTCAGCGCCCGCGCCCTGCGCGCCGTACGGAGAACCGTTTCCTCGTCGGCCGCCCGCGAGGTCGCCGAAGCCACCCGCGCCGCCGAACTGCTCCAGCAGCCGGTGACCACCGGCCGCCAGATCGCCGTCACCTCCATCCGCGGCGGCGCCGGCAAGTCCACCGTCGCCGCCCTGCTCGGCACCACGTACGCGCACTACCGCCAGGACCCCGTCCTGCTCGTCGAGGCCGACCCGGCCCTCGGCTCGCTGCCGATCCGGCTCGGCGCCGAGAGCCTGCGCTGGACCACCGGGGACGTCGCCGACATCGTCGAGCCCCAGATGTCGCTGCTCGACATCACCGGCTACCTGGTCCAGCTCCGCGACAACGCCTGGCTGCTGCCGGGCAGCCAGGGCCAGATCGGCGCGATGCTCGACACCCGCTCCTACGAACGGGCCATGGTGGCGCTGCGCCGCTACTTCGGCGTGGCCGTCGTCGACTGCGAGACGCTCCCCGCCGAAGTCGCCCGCGTCGCCCTCTCCGCCTCCCAGGCCCGCGTCCTCGCCACGCCCGCCACCCTGGACGGCGTCAGCAGCACCTTCGCGGTCCTCCAGTGGATGAAGGGCCTGCCGCCGCACATGCTGGCGAGCACCGCCGTCGTCATCACCGAGCAGGCCCCGCACTCCGGGATCGACCTCGCCGACGCGGTCCGCACCCTGGAGGCCGCCGGACCGAGCGTCCACGTCCTGCCCTACGACCGCCACCTGGCGGACGGCGGCCGCATCCGCACCGAACTGCTCGCCCACTCGACCCGGCAGACCGCCTCCCGGCTTGCCGCGGACGTCTTCCAGCTCTCCCAGAAGCGCCACTGACGATGAGTACCCGACTGATCCACCGCCCGGCACGAACCGTCAGGCCGCCGGCGCCCCCCGAGGCGCGCATCATCGAGGCCCCGCCCAACCTCCCCGAGGGGAAGGCGGGCAGCATCGCGATGTCGCTGCTGCCCGTCGCCGGCGTCATGTCGTCCGTCGTGATGATGACGGTCGTGCGCAACAGCCAGTTCGCCGCACTCGGCGCACTGATCCTCGTCGTCACCATCATCGGCTCGATCGCGCTCGTCTTCTCGCAGCGCGGCAAGGCCCAGCGCACCCGCCGCACCCAGCGCGAGGCCTACCTCGCCTACCTGGAGGACCTGCGCGAGGAGCTCTCCGCCGAGGAACGCGAACGCGGCGAGCACGCCGATGTGCTCAACCCGCCGCCGCACGCCCTGTACGACATCGTCCGCGACCCGGCCCGGCTGTGGGAACGGCGCCGCACCGACGGCGACTTCCTGCGCGTGCGCGTCGGCACCGGCGAGATGCCGGTCCGCGACCTGCGGATCGGCCAGCAGGGCTCCACGGTCCTCACCCCGCCCGACCAGTTCATGCTGAACGAGGCCTCGGCGCTCACGGCCCGCTTCCGCAACGGCACCGAGCTCCCGCTCACCGTGCCGCTGGACCGCGTCGGCAACATCAGCGTCGTCGGCCCCCGCGAGGACTGCCTGCGCGTCGCGCGCGCCCTGCTGGTGCAGGCCGCCGCCATGCACGCTCCCGACGACGTGGCGATCGCACTGGCCGCGCCCGGCGACCGGCTCCCCGACTGGGAGTGGGCCAAGTGGATGCCGCACCTCCTCGACACCGAGCAGCTCGACGGCCCCGTGGCCGCCCGTCGCATCGCGCCCTCCGCCGACCAGCTCGCCCGGCAGATCGGCCCGGAACTGCGCCGCCGCGCCTCCTACGCCGCCGAGGTGCGCCGCGGCCTGTCCGGCAAGGACGCCCTGTCCATGACGTCGCGGCTGCTGGTCGTGACCGACGGACACGGTGAGGACGCCGTCGAACTGCCGCGCCCCGACGACGCGGTCGGCCTGCGCGAGATGGGCGTCACCGTCCTCCACCTGCTCGAACAGCGCATCCAGGAGCCCGGCCACGTCGGCGTACGCATCACCGTCGACGGCGACCAGGTGCTCATCGAGGACCTGCGCCAGGACGAGCCCATCAGCGCCCACGGCACCGTGGACGAGGTCGGCATCCCCTTCGCCGAGGGCCTGGCCCGGATGCTCGCCCCGCTGCGCCTGTCCGCCGAGTCCCTCATCGACGCCCCGCTGTCCGGCCCCGTCGACTTCGCCGACCTGCTCGGCATCGACGACGTGGCCCGCCTGGACCTCGCGAGCCTGTGGGCCCCGCGCGGCGAACGCGCCTTCCTGCGCGTGCCCATCGGCATCAGCGACGCCCGCGAGCCCGTACTGCTCGACCTCAAGGAGTCGTCCGAGCTGGGCATGGGCCCGCACGGCCTGTGCGTCGGCGCGACCGGTTCCGGCAAGTCCGAGCTGCTGCGCACGCTCGTCCTCGCCCTGGTGGCCACGCACCCGCCGGAGGACCTCGCGCTGGTCCTGGTCGACTACAAGGGCGGTGCGACCTTCGCACCCTTCGCCGACCTCCCGCACGTCGCCGGTGTCATCACCAACCTGGAGAACCAGGCCGGTCTCGTCGAGCGTGTCCACGCCTCCCTCGCCGGCGAGGTCAAGCGCCGCCAGCAGGTCCTCAAGGACGCGGGGAACGTCGCCGACATCGGCGACTACGCCGCCCTGCGCGCCGACCGCAGGCCCGACCTGGACCCGCTCCCGCACCTGTTCGTCGTCATCGACGAGTTCGGCGAGCTGCTCACCGCCAAGCCCGACTTCATCGACCTGTTCCTGTCCATCGGCCGCATCGGCCGGTCCATCGGCGTCCACCTGCTGCTCTCCAGCCAGCGCATCGAGGGCGGCAAGCTCAAGGGCCTGGACACCTACCTCTCGTACCGCCTGGGCCTGCGCACCTTCTCCGCCGACGAGTCCCGCACCGTCCTGGACACCACCGACGCCTTCCACCTGCCGCCGCTGCCCGGCTTCGGCTATCTCAAGGTCGACACCAGCCACTACGAACGCTTCAAGGCGAGCTACGTCTCCGGCGCCTACCGGGGTCCCGTACAGCGCGCCGAGGACGAGGAGAGCGGCCCGCTCGCCCTGGAGTACGGAGCCTTCAACTCCCTGTCCGAGCCACAGGGCACGGGGGGCCAGGAGCCCTCGGCGCGCCGCCGCGAGACCGGCCCCACCGAGATGGGCGTCATCGTCGACCAGCTGCAGCACGCCGCCGGTCCGGTGCGCCGCATCTGGCTGCCCCCGCTGCCCGCCGCGATCCCCCTGGACACCGTCGCCGGCCCCCTCGACGTGGGCGTGCGCGGCATGCAGCTCGCCGGGCGCCGCGACCGGCTCGTGGTGCCGCTCGGCCTCCTCGACGACCCCACGAAGCAGTGGCAGGGCCGCTGGTACCTCGACCTCACCGTCGCGGGCGGGCACGCCGCCGTCATCGGCGGCCCGCAGTCCGGCAAGACCACCCTGCTGCGGACCCTGGTCCTCTCGCTCGCGCTGACCCACACCCCGCAGGAGGTCGGCGTCTACGGCCTCGACCTGGTCGGCGGCGGCCTCCAGGCCCTGTCCGGGCTGCCGCACGTGGGCGGGATCGCGGGACGCGCCGACCGCGAGCGCGCGGCCCGCACCGTCGAAGAGGTCCGCACCATGCTCGCCCTGCGCGAGGACCTCTTCCGCGAGCACGGCATCGACTCCGTCGAGCAGCTGCGCACCCTGCACGCCGCCGGCCGGCTGCCGCAGCTGGCCTCCGCCGAGATCGTCCTGGTCATCGACGGGTTCGGCGCGCTGCGCGACGACTTCGAGGAGCTCGACGACGCCGTCATCGACATCCTCAAGCGCGGCGGCGGCTACGGCATCCACGTCGTCGCGGGCATGCTCCGCTGGAACGACGTCCGCATCGCCGTCCAGTCGAACTTCGGCACCCGCGTCGAGCTGCGCCTCAACGACCCCAGCGAGTCCAGCATCGAGCGCAAGCTCGCCGAGACCCTCGCGCCCGACGAGCCGGGCCGCGTCCTCACCGACGGCAAGCTGTTCGCGCACGTGGCGCTGCCCCGCACCGACGGGCTCTGCGACACCTCGGAGCTGGGCGCCGTCCTGGAGCGCACGGCCCGCACGATCCGCGCCACCTGGAGCGGCGACGCCGCCCAGCCGGTTCGGGTGCTCCCGCACCTGCTGGAGCCGCACCTGCTGCCGGGCCCGGTCGCCGAGCCGAAGCGGGTGCCGATCGGCCTCGACCAGACCGCGCTGGCGCCCGTACTCCTCGACCTGTTCCACCACGACCAGCACCTGCTGGTGATGGGCGACAGCGAGTGCGGCAAGACGAACCTGCTCAAGACCATCGCCGGCGGCCTCATCGAACGCTACGGCGAGGACGAGCTGGTCTTCGCGATCATGGACCCGCGGCGCAGCCTGCGCGGTGTGGTCCCCGAGGAGTTCAACGGCGGCTACGCCTACAACGCCAAGATGTGCGCCGGGCTGGCCGCGGGCATCGCCTCCGAGCTGGAACGGCGGATGCCCGACGACAGCGCCCCGCTGGAGGACCTGGAGCCGGGCAGCTGGGGCGGCGGCCCGCGGATCGTGGTCCTCGTCGACGACTACGACGTGCTGACCACCGCGGGACAGTCTCCGCTGGCCCCGTTCGTCCCGTACATCCCCTCGGCGGCGGACATCGGCCTGCACTTCGTGCTGACCCGCCGCGTCGCGGGCGCTTCGCGCGGCATGTACGAGCCGCTGGTGCAGGGCCTGCGCGAATCGGGAGCCTCGGCGGTCGTCATGGCCGGCGACCGCAGCGAGGGCCAGCTGTTCCCGGGGGTGTACGCGGCCCAGCACCCGGCCGGACGCGGTGTCCTCATCCGCAGGGGCCAGTCGAACCGCCTCATCCAGACCGTGCACGCAGCCGAGTGAAGGGCCGCAGGACCACATGACCAAGGACGTCATCGCCCTGACCCAGCAGATGCCCGCCCCCTGGGCGGTGCTCGCCGGCCTCCTCTCCGGCGGCCCCGACAAGCTGGTGGACACGGCCGGCGAGGGGGCGGTGGTCCAGCTCTGCGACGAGCAGGGGCGGCCTCTCGTCTCGATCGAGGCACCCTTGCTGGTGCAGGTCGAGGGCGAGGCGGAGCGGCTCCTCGGGGCCACCCCGCCGCGGGTCCCCTACTGGTGGACCGAGGCCCGCGCCACGACCGGCGTGCCCGAGGCCGAACGCCTCGCGGGCACCTTCGCTGCCCGACTGGCCTCGCTGGCCTCGGGGAGCGCCTGGCCTGCCGAGGCCGCCCGGTCGGTGGCGGTGGTGGAGAGCGACGGGATCAGCGTGGCGCCGACGCCGGCCGCGGCGCAGCCCGCCGTCGACGTGCTGACCCGGAACGTCGCCGTGGTCATCATGGACCGCCCGGTCGTCGCCATGACGGCCTGGCTCTCCGACGCCTTCCGGGCCGCCGCCGCCGCCGAGCGCGGCCTGCAGATCGTCACCCCGCCCGGGACGGTGCTGTCCCCGGCGGTGCTGGCCAACATGCCGGACTGGCCCTCGCGGTGGGTCGTGCAGGACCAGCGGGACGGCTACTACGACGGCCTCTCGGGCGCGGTGCTGCGCTGGCAGGAGGGCATGTTCGCCACGGTCGTCGCGCCGGACGCCACCGAGGACGACCTGCGGACCCCGGTCGCCGCCGCGTACAAGGAAGCGGTGAACACGCCCGAACGGCAGCTGGCCCTCACCTTCCGCACCATCCACCCCGCGGACGACCGGCTGGTCCTCGGCGGGGCCCTGGAGACGGTGTGGCGCGAGCTGACGGGCGCCCCGCCGGCGGGCTGGGGCACGGCCGAGCCGGCCAACCTGCCCTGGTCGCCGGGTCGGCTGACCGACGTCGCCTTCGCGCGGGCCCCCGAGCCGACCTGGTTCGTGGTGGTGGGCAGCCCGGAGCGGCCCGGCCTCGCCACGGTGCGGGTCAGCCGTACGAAGGCGGGCGTCGAGGAGACCGTGACGATGGCGCTCGGCTACGGCGAGGGCGAGCAGCCGCCGCTGGACGCCCTGCCCCGGGTCGCGGAGGCCCTGGTCACCCGCCACCGCCTCCAGTCGATGCTCGTACAGCTCCGCAAAGCCCGCCGTGACCTGCTCATACCGCCGCGCTTCGAGGGGCCGGGGGTGCCCCTGGCCTTCGTACTGGGCTCGGAGGAGGTCCGCGGCATGCCGGACGACCGGGCCCGGCACACCCCGCTGGCCGAACAGCCCTTGCGGCTGGGGCCCAAGTCCCGCCCGGGCTACTACTACCCGCTGCCGGGCGATCCGTCGGACCTGGCGGGGTGGGCGGACTTCGAGCGGCTGACACGGCATCTGAAGGGTTCGTGAAGATGGCTGCCGGTTTGTCATGGGTGGGTCACAACTGTCTCGTTGCTCGTTGCAGGTGCGATGTATGTTGGTAGAACTGGTCGTACTGACGATCGGTTCATGTTCTTTCGAGAGTGCGGGGAGAGTGTGGGATGAAGTTCGACATGGGGACGCAGGTTCTGACGAGCCTGATGTCGGGGTCGCGTAACTCGAACACCGACCTGGGGTCGCTGGTGAAGCAGCTGGTGGTGGCGGCGCAGCCGCTGGAGGGCAAGTTCCAGGGGCAGGGCAAGGTGGCGTTCGATTCGTTCAAGCTGCGTGCGGACGGGATCGCGAAGGAGCTGAACGCCTCGCTGGCGGCGATCCTGGGCGGTCAGTCGGGTATGGAGCAGGCGTTCGGGTCGGGTGATCAGGAGCAGGGCGAGAACGCGCGGCAGACGCAGGGTTCGGCGAACTTCGACGCCGCCCGCTTCCGCGGCCGTTAGGCCGTCTCTTTAGGGT
>NZ_SSBM01000057.1:0-32437 GCF_004795115.1 Streptomyces sp. A0592 | reverse complement strand
CGCTGTGTTTGGTTGCCTGCCAGTGCCCGAAGGCCCGACAGGTCTTTTTCAAAGGAACCTCATCCACCGAAGTGGACGGGGTATCAACTTCTGGCGTTGATTTTTGGCACGCTGTTGAGTTCTCAAGGAACGGACGCTTCCTTTGTACTCACCCTCTCGGGCTTTCCTCCGGGCTTTCGTTCTGCTGTCTTGCGTTTCCGACTCTATCAGACTCTTTCGTGTCCGACTTCCTCGGCGCTTTCCAGGTTTTCGCTTTCGCGTTTCCCTTTCCGGCGGGTCCGACTCTATCAGAACCTTTCGGGCCTGATTCCCAGTCAGCGGGTTGTGCTGCTCGGGCTGTTGGGCCCTTGCGGCGAGTGAGACAGTAGCGGATTCCTTGCCTCCGAACCTAATCGGCGGCAGCGTCCTCGGACACGGATTCCTCATTCGCAAATACGCATGAAAACGAGACGACAAAGTGCGTCGTTCGTTCGAATGTGTAGTGCGGAATGGCTGTCCGGGGACCGACCGGGGTCGGCGCTCACGTCGGACAACTCGAAGAACCTTACGGACCGGGCACAGACGTGTCAACCCCCCGCTGACCGCCGCCGCGCGGTGCGGCCGAAACTCACGGCGCCCTCATGTCCCGCGGTCTACGCTGGCTCCCATGACTACGCATGCGCCCACGCTCAGCCTTCGCTGGTGGGCCGCCTGACGGCGGCCGACCTTCCACGCGAGCACGCATGCGCTCACGGCCGCCGCCTCGGCGGCCGTTCTGTTTTCTCCCTCCCGGGAGTGGCTCGGTCGCCCGGCGCGGTGGCCCGTCACCACTCAGCACTCACAGGGAGAGCAGGACAGGACATGACGAGGATCTTCAGCGGGATCAAGCCGACCGGTCACATGACCCTGGGGAACTACCTGGGTGCCGTGCGGCAGTGGGTCGCGGCCGACCAGGAGCCGGACGACGCGCTGTTCTGCGTCGTCGACCTGCACGCGCTGACCGTCGAGCACGAGCCGGCGCGCGTACGCAGGCTGAGCCGGCAGGCCGCGACGCTGCTGATCGCCGCCGGGCTGGAGCCCCAGCGCTGCACCCTCTTCGTACAGAGCCACGTCGACGAGCACACCCGGCTGGCCTACCTGCTGGAGTGCACGGCGACCGACGGGGAGCTGCGGCGGATGATCCAGTACCGGGAGAAGGCGGCGAAGGCGCAGGCCGCCGGTGACGGCGTGCGGCTGTCGCTGCTCACCTATCCGGTGCTGATGGCCGCGGACATCCTGGCCTACGGAGCCGGGGAGGTGCCGGTCGGGGAGGACCAGCGCCAGCACGTGGAGCTGACCCGGGATCTGGCGGTGCGCTTCAACCAGCGCTACGGGCACACCTTCACCGTGCCGAAGGCCACCCATCCGGCGGTGGCCGCTCGGGTCATGGACCTGCAGGACCCCACGTCGAAGATGGGGAAGTCCCACGAGAACGGGGCGGGGATCGTCTACCTGCTCGACGAGCCCGGGGTGGTGCGCAAGAAGGTGATGCGGGCCGTCACCGACAGCGGGGACGGCGGAGTGGTCCACGACCGGGCGGCGCGGCCGGGAGTGGCGAACCTGCTGGACATCCTGGCGGCGTGCACCGGCGGCGACCCGGCTGCGCTCGCCGACGGGTACAGCGGGTACGGGGCGCTGAAGCGGGACGTCGCCGACGCCGTGGTCGAGCTGCTGCGGCCGTTGCAGGAGCGGCACGCGGAGCTCGCGGCCGATCCCGCGCAGGTGGACAAGGCGCTGCGGGAGGGCGCGGGGCGGGCCCGGGAGCTGGCGCGGCCCGTGGTGGACCGGGCGTACGAGGCGATCGGGCTGCTCGCGCCGTAGCGGGAGGACGGGTGGCGGGCCCCCGGCGGGGCGGGGGCCCGTGGTTCAGCTGTTGCCGGAGGCGAGCTCGCGGCTGCGGTCGCGGGCGGCTTCGAGGGCGGCGATCAGGGCGGCCCGTACGCCGTGCTTCTCCAGCTCGACGATGGCGTTGATGGTCGTGCCGGCGGGGGAGGTGACGGCCTCGCGGAGCTTGACGGGGTGTTCCCCGCTGTCGCGGAGCATGACGGCGGCGCCGATGGCGGCCTGGACGATGAGGTCGTGGGCCTGGGCGCGGGGCAGGCCGAGGAGGATGCCGGCGTCGGTCATGGCCTCGACGAGGAAGTAGAAGTAGGCGGGGCCGGAGCCGGAGAGGGCGGTGGCCGCGTCCTGCTGTGACTCGGGGACGCGCAGGGTCTTGCCGACGCCGCCGAAGATCTCCTCGGTGTGGGCGAGGTGCTCGGCGGTGGCGTGGCTGCCGGCGGAGATGACGGACATGGCCTCGTCGACGAGGGCGGGGGTGTTCGTCATGACGCGCACGACGGGGGTGCCTGGGGCGAGCCGCTCCTCGAAGAAGGAGGTGGGGATGCCGGCGGCGCCGCTGATGACGAGCCTGCCCGCGGGGACGTGGGGGGCGAGCTCGTCGAGGAGCTTGGCCATGTCCTGGGGCTTGACGGTGAGGATGAGGGTGTCGGCGCGCTTGGCGGCCTCGGCGTTGGAGACGGCCTCGACGCCGTAGCGGGTGCGGAGTTCCTCGGCCCGGTCGCTGCGGCGCGCGGTGACGAGGAGCTTGGAGGCGGGCCAGCCGCCGCGGATCATTCCGCTGAGCAGGGCCTCGCCGATCTTGCCGGTACCGAGGACTGCGACTGTCTGGGTCATGCCCGATCCACCTCGCCGAACTGTTCTTCCGCCTGGGCTGCGCAGGCGTACGCGTACGTGTCCTCATCCTTGCACCCGGGGGGCGGGCCGGGCTGCGGCGTCCGCAGTGCGGTCAGGGGGTGCGGCGGCGGAGGGTGGCCGCGCCGAGGGCGAGTACGAGGACGGCGCAGGCGGCGACGATCACAGCGTCGCGGACGAAGTCGGCCGTCATGTCGGTGTGGGTGAGGACCTGGGTCATGCCGTCGACGGCGTAGGACATGGGCAGGACGTCGGAGATGCCTTCGAGGACCGGGTGCATGGTGTCGCGGGCGGCGAAGAGTCCGCAGAGGAGCAGCTGGGGGAAGATCACCGCCGGCATGAACTGGACGGCCTGGAATTCGGAGGCCGCGAAGGCGGAGACGAAGAGGCCGAGGGCGGTGCCGAGGAGGGCGTCGAGCAGGGCGACGAGCAGGAGCAGCCAGGGGGAGCCGACGACGTCGAGGCCGAGGGCCCAGAGGGCGAGGCCGGTGGCGAGGAGGGACTGGACGACGGCGACGGCGCCGAAGGCGAGGGCGTAGCCGGCGATGAGGTCGCCCTTGCCGAGGGGCATGGCGAGGAGGCGTTCGAGGGTTCCGGAGGTGCGTTCGCGCAGGGTGGCGATGGAGGTCACCAGGAACATGGTGATGAGGGGGAAGATCCCGAGGAGTGACGCGCCGATGCTGTCGAAGGTGCGGGGGCTGCCGTCGAAGACGAAGCGCAGCAGCGTGAGCATCAGGACGGGCACCAGGACCATCAGGGCGATGGAGCGCGGGTCGTGGCGGAGCTGGCGCAGGACCCGGGCGGCGGTGGCGGTGGTGCGGGCGGCGTTCATCGGGTCTGCTCCTGGGCGGCGAGGGTGTTGGCCTCGTCGACGAGGCGGAGGAAGCCCTCCTCGACGGTGGCGGAGTGGGTGCGGGCGCGCAGGGCGTCGGGGGTGTCCTGGGCGAGGATGCGGCCCTCGCGCATGAGGAGCAGGTCGTGGCAGCGTTCGGCCTCGTCCATGACGTGGGAGGAGACGAGGATCGTGGCGCCGCGGGTGGCGGCGATGTCGTGGAAGAGGTTCCACAGGTCGCGGCGCAGGACGGGGTCGAGTCCGACGGTGGGTTCGTCGAGGACCAGGAGTTCGGGGGTGCCGAGCAGGGCGACGGCGAGGGAGACCCGGCTGCGCTGGCCGCCGGAGAGGTTGCCGGCGAGGGCGCCGGCGCGGGTGGTGAGGTCGACGTCGGTGATGGCGCGGTCCACGGCGTCGGCGCGGCGGGCGGCGGCGGCCCGGCCGGGGTCGAGGATCGCGGCGAAGTAGTCGAGGTTCTGGCGGACGGTGAGGTCGTCGTAGACGGAGGGCGCCTGGGTGACGTAGCCGATGCGGGAACGCAGTTCGGGGTGGCCGGCGGGGCGGCCGAGGACGTCGAGGGTTCCGGTGACGTGGGCCTGGGTGCCGACGATGGCGCGCAGGAGGGTGGATTTGCCGCAGCCGGAGGGGCCGAGGAGGCCGGTGATGCGGCCGCGGGGGACGTCGAAGGCGATGTCGGCGATGACGGTGCGCGGGGTGCGGCCGGTGCCGCGGCGGACGGTCAAGCCGTGGGCGTGCACGGCGGCCGGGTCTCCATCGGCCTGCTTATTCATCATGTGATGAATAATGCTCCTGGCGGTGCCCGGGCGTCAATCACCGGGAAGGAAGCCGACGCGCGGAGCAGGCCGCGGGGGCGGGCCGCGGGGGCGGGCCGCGGGGGCGGGCCCGCTACTTCTTGCGCTTGGGGCGGCGGGCGGCCGGGTTGCCCGTCCGGGTGCTGCGGCGGCGCTCGTAGTCGGCGAGGGCGCGCTCGTACTCGGCACGGCGGAGCTTCTCGCCGGGGGCCTCGGTCAGGCAGCGCAGGGAGTACGCGATGAGGGAGCCGATGAAACCGATCATCTTGAGGCCCTTGAGGGCGGCTTCGTCGGAGGACGGGGCCGGACGCCGGTTGTAGGAGTCCCAGGTCTTGACGAAGGCGATGGCGCTGGAGATCGCGAAGAGGACGACGACGGAGATGCTGAGGAAGGGGCCGACGTTGCCGATCTCCAGGCCCTCGTAGGAGAAGCGGAGCAGCAGGGCGGCGGCGGTGGCCGTGACCAGGGAGCCGACGGCGATGGCGGCGCGGCGCAGGCCGTAGCCGCTCTCGTGGTTCACCCAGGTGGTGCCGAAGTACCGGATCGGCTCGGGCTGCGGGCCGGCGGGGACCGTCGGCTCGGACGCGGCCGAGGCAGCGGCGCGTGCCGGGGTGGCCGGCTCGGCGGGGGTCTGGTCTCGCTGGTCGTCGCTCACAGCAGCGATTATCCCCCGCCGGGCCGGTCGGGCCGGGTGTGTCTCACGTGTCAGACGGGTCGGCCGGGTCGGACGGGTCAGCCGCAGTGCGTGACCACGAAGCCGTCGCTGCCGGTCCGGACGTACGCGTCGGAGACGAAGCGGCCGTTCCCGACGCAGTCCCAGATGTCCGTCGTGCCGTACGGGCCCGAGACCGTGGTGCCCTCGGTCTGGCAGCGCAGCGTGACGGTCGCGCCGAGCGGCAGCACGTCGATCACCGAGTAGTTGGTGCCGGGGCCGCTGCGGACGTTCAGCCGGTAGCCGGGAGCGACCGGATAGGACGGGTAGCCGGAGCCTGCGGCCAGGCTCTGGACTTGGCTCGAATCGTTCTCCACCGACATGCGAAATCTCCCCCCATGGGCGTTGCCGTGCGCAACTCGCGCAGGGTAGCAGGACCTTGGAGATGCGTACGGGTCATCGACTAGGCTCCGACGGGGGTGGTGAGCGGTGCATTCGCTGCGCGCGGACTACGCGGGCTTTCCGGAGTACGCCGGGCAGTACCGGCTCGAATCGGTGCTCGGCTCCGGAGGCATGGGCGTCGTCCACCTCGCCACGTCCGGCTCGGGGCTGAAACTCGCCGTCAAGATCGTGCATGCCGAGCACGCCGTGGACCCGGAGTTCCGGGCCCGGTTCCGGCAGGAGGTCACGGCCGCGCGCCGGGTGAGCGGTGCGTTCACCGCGCCCGTCGTGGACGCCGACCCCGACGCCGAACGGCCCTGGATGGCCACCCTGTTCATCGACGCGCCGACCCTCGCCGAACGCGTACGCAAGCAGGTGCTGGACCGCACCGAACTGGCCCGGCTCGCCGCCGGCCTGGCGGAAGCGCTGCGCGACATCCACCGGGCGGGCGTGGTCCACCGGGACCTCAAGCCCAGCAACGTGCTCATGGCGCCCGACGGCGTACGGGTCATCGACTTCGGGATCTCCCGGCCGGCAGACAGCGACCTGCGGACCGAGACCGGGAAGCTGATCGGGACCCCGCCGTTCATGGCGCCCGAGCAGTTCCAGCGGCCCCGCGAGGTGGGGACGGCCGCGGACGTCTTCGCGCTCGGCGCGGTGCTCGTGCACGCGGCGACGGGCCGCGGTCCCTTCGACTCCGACAGCCACTACCTGGTGGCGTACCAGGTGGTGCACAGCGAGCCCGACCTGACCGGGCTGCCGCGGCAGCTCGTCCCCCTCGTCGAACGGTGCCTGGCCAAGGACCCGCTGGAGCGGCCCACCGCCGAGGAGCTGATCGCCGAGATGCGGGCGGTCGCGTACCCGACCGCCGAGGACACCCAGGCCTTCATACCGCGGCCGCGGGAGCCCGACGGGGCCGAGCTGCTCACCCACCGCCGGGAGCGGATCCCCGCCGCGGCGGAGCCCCGGGCCCCGCGCAGGCGGCGGGCCCGGATCGCCGTCGGGGCCGGGATCGGGCTGCTGCTGGTGGGCGGCGCCGTCGGCGGGTACCTGCGCCACGGCGGCGCCGCCGGGTCCTCGCCCGCCCACATCGCCGGGAAGGCGGATCCGGCGCCGGCGAAGACCTTCGCCCCCTGGTCGGTCCCCCTGGGCAAGCCCGGGACGGGCAGCCGGATCGGGGCCTGCTCCTGGCAGGCGGAGGCCCTGTACTGCGCCGGACCGGGCCTCGCCGCGACCCGGCTCGACCCGGCGGACGGTTCGACGGTGTGGAGTCTGGAGGCGCCCGCGGCCTCCCCGGCGAAGGGGACGCCGACCGCCGGCGCGCCCCTTCACGCCGGCGGACGGGTCCTCGTCGTGGCGCCCGGCAGCGGGACGCTCCAGGCACTGGACCCGGCCACCGGCGCGGAACGCTGGCGGCAGGGACTCCCCGCCGGCTCGCAGGCCGTGCCCGCGGGCGGACAGGTACTGCTGGTCGGTACGAGCGGCAGCGTCACCGCGCTGGACGCGGCGGACGGCCGGACGCGCTGGACCCAGCAGATCGGCGGGGTCGGATCCGTGTGGTGGACCGGCGGCGGGCCCGAGGGCGGCGCGGCGCCGGACCTGTACGTGGCCACGCCCGACGGCAGCGGTTCCACGCAGCTCGCCGCGGTCGATCCGGCGAACGGGACGGTGACCCGGCAGTTCCGCACGGCGGGACGGCTGCGGCCGGTCGGCGCGGCGCACGGCGGCCTGTACCTGTTGGACGTCGACGCGTCCTCCAGGACCACCGCCGTCGTGCGCGCCGATCTGACGGCGCGCACCGCACAGCGGGTGCGGCTCACGGCGCCGCTGTACGACGCGGAGGCGGCCGTCGACCCGGACGGGGCCACCTACCTCTTCGGAACCTCCGGCGCGCTGGTGGCCGTCGGGGCCGACAAAGAGCGGTGGCGGCTGGAGACGGGCGTGACGGTGGCCTCCCGTCCCGTGGTCGCCGGCGGCCGCGTCCACCTGACGGCGCCGGACGGGCGGCTCCTCGCCGTCGGCGCGGCCGACGGCAGGCCGGCGGGTCAGACCAGGCCGCGGATGGCGGACGGCAAGGCCACGTACGCGTCGACGCTGCCGGCACCGGTGGCCGGTGGCGGGCGGGTGTTCGCGGGCGCGCCCGACGGGTCGGTGTTCGCGGTGGACGCGGGCGATCCCGCCCGGTGGTGACCGGGGGACGCGGGCCCGGGGCCCGCCCGCCGGTGGGACACGGGCCCGCGGCCCGGCCGCCGGTGGGACGCGGGCGCCCCCGCACCGGGCGGTGCGGGGGCGTCGCTGCGGGGGCCGGCCGGGTCAGCCCAGCAGGGTGACGTCGCGGACCGCGCCCTTGTCGGCGCTGGTGGCCATCGCGGCGTAGGCGCGCAGGGCCGCGGAGACCTTGCGCTCGCGGTTCTTCGGGGCGTAGACGCCGCCGAGGGCCTCGTGGCGGGCCGCCAGGGTGGCGTCGTCGACGACGATCTCGATGGACCGGTTCGGGATGTCGATGCGGATCAGGTCGCCGTCCTCGACGACGGCGATGTCGCCGCCGGACGCCGCCTCCGGGGAGGCGTGGCCGATGGACAGGCCCGAAGTACCGCCGGAGAAGCGGCCGTCCGTCACCAGTGCGCAGACCTTGCCGAGGCCGCGGCCCTTGAGGAAGGACGTCGGGTAGAGCATCTCCTGCATGCCGGGGCCGCCGCGCGGGCCCTCGTAGCGGATGACGACGACGTCGCCCGCCTTGACCTCCTTGCGCAGGATCTTGTCGACGGCCTCGTCCTGCGACTCGCAGACGACCGCCGGGCCCTCGAAGGTCCAGATCGACTCGTCGACGCCGGCCGTCTTCACAACGCAGCCGTCGACGGCGATGTTGCCGCGCAGGACGGCGAGGCCGCCGTCCTTGGAGTACGCGTGCTGCACGGAGCGGATGCAGCCGCCCTCGGCGTCGAGGTCGAGGGTGTCCCAGCGCTCGGACTGGGAGAAGGCGGTGGCGGAGCGGACGCAGCCGGGGGCCGCGTGCCACAGCTCCATGGCCGTGTCGCTCGCCGTGCCGGAGCGGGCGTCCCACTTCGCCAGCCAGTCCTCCAGGCCCGCGGAGTGGACGGTCGTCACTTCCTTGTTGAGGAGCCCGCCGCGGTGCAGCTCGCCGAGGATGGCGGGGATGCCGCCGGCGCGGTGCACGTCCTCCATGTAGTACGTGCCGCCGGGCGCCACGTTCGGGGCGACCTTGGCCAGGCACGGGACGCGGCGCGAGACGGCGTCGATGTCCTTGAGGTCGTACTCCAGGCCCGCCTCCTGCGCCGCGGCCAGCAGGTGCAGGATCGTGTTGGTCGAGCCGCCCATGGCGATGTCGAGGGCCATGGCGTTCTCGAAGGCCTCGCGGGTGGCGATGTTGCGGGGCAGGACGGACTCGTCACCGTCCCCGTAGTACCGCTTGGTGATCTCCACGACCGTGCGGCCGGCGTCCTCGTACAGGGCGCGGCGGGCGGTGTGGGTGGCGAGGACCGAGCCGTTGCCGGGGAGGGCCAGGCCGATGGCCTCGGCGAGGCAGTTCATCGAGTTCGCGGTGAACATGCCCGAACACGAGCCGCAGGTGGGACAGGCGTTCTCCTCGATGCGGAGCACGTCCTCGTCGGAGACGTTCTCGTTGGAGGCGTCCACCATGGCGTCGATCAGGTCCAGCTTGCGCACGGTGCCGTCGACGAGGACCGCCTGACCGGCCTCCATCGGGCCGCCGGAGACGAACACGGCCGGGATGTTGAGGCGCATGGCGGCCATCAGCATGCCGGGGGTGATCTTGTCGCAGTTGGAGATGCAGATCAGGGCGTCGGCGCAGTGCGCCTCGACCATGTACTCCACGCTGTCCGCGATCAGGTCGCGCGACGGCAGGGAGTACAGCATGCCGCCGTGGCCCATCGCGATGCCGTCGTCGACGGCGATCGTGTTGAACTCGCGGGGGATCGCACCGGCCGCGCGGATGGCGTCGGAGACGATGCGGCCGACGGGCGCCAGGTGCGTGTGACCGGGGACGAACTCGGTGAAGGAGTTGGCGACCGCGATGATCGGCTTGCCGATGTCCTCGCTCGCTACGCCCGACGCGCGCATAAGGGCGCGGGCGCCCGCCATGTTGCGGCCGTGGGTGACGGTGCGGGACCTCAACTCGGGCATGCGGTTCACTCCCCATGAGTGCGGCTGTACGGTCGGCCGCGACTGCGGATATGGCTCAGGTACGAGGCTACGCCCACTGCCCGGGATCCGGACGGGGTGTCCGCATGGCGGGACGGGCGGCTCATTCCTCGGTCAGGTACCGCTGAAGCGTAGGGGCCACGAGCGCCACGATGTCCTCCGGGTCCGCGGATGCGAGGGGCTCGACCTGCAGCACGTAGCGAAGGATCGCGATGCCGACCATGTGGGAGGCGGCGAGCTCGGCGCGGAAGGTCGGGTCGGGCACGTCCAGGTCGGCGGCGATCCGCTCCAGGAGCCTGCGCAGCACGAGCCCGCGCAGCACCTTCGCGGCGGCCTCGTGCGTGAGCGCGGACCGGATCACGGCGAGCAGCGGGGCCCTGGTGACCGGGTTCTCCCAGACACCGAGGAAGTAGCGCGCCAGCCTCTCGCCGATGCCGTCCGGCCCCTCCCCGATGACGGCGGGGACCACCATGGCCGGCTCCATGCTGATCTCGATGGCCGCGGCGAAGAGGTCGTCCTTGCTTCCGAAGTAGTGGTGCACCAGGGCCGGGTCCACGCCGGCGACCTTCGCGATGCCGCGCACGGACGTCTTGTCGTAGCCGCGCTCCGCGAACACCTCGCGGGCGGCGAGCCGGATGCGCTCCTGGGTGCCGGGACCCTCCTCGACCTCGTCCTGGCGGGGCCGGCCCGGCCCCCGGCGGCGCGGCGCGCTCTCCCCGGTCACGGGCGGCGGGCCCGGTCGTGGCCGGCGGCCAGGTGGAGGCGGGTGAAGGCCAGTGCCTCGGCGAGGTCGGCCTCGCGCTCGGCGGAGGACATCGCCCGCCGCGTGTTGACCTCGATCACCACGTGGCCGTCGAAGGAGCTCCGGGCGAGGCTTTCCAGCAGCTCGGCGCAGGGCTGCGTACCCCGGCCCGGCACGAGGTGCTCGTCCTTGGCCGACCCGTTGCCGTCGGCGAGGTGGACGTGCGCCAGCCGGTCCCCCATCCGGTCGATCATGGCGGTCGCGTCGGTACGGGCGGTCGCGGTGTGCGACAGGTCGACGGTGAAGTGCCGGTAGTCGTCCTTCGTCACGTCCCACTCGGGCGCGTAGGCGAGCATCTCGCGGTCGCGGTACCGCCACGGGTACATGTTCTCCACGGCGAACCGCACGTCGGTCTCCTCGGCCATCCGCCAGATGCCGGAGACGAAGTCCCGCGCGTACTGGCGCTGCCACCGGAACGGCGGATGCACGACGACGGTGGACGCACCGAGCTTCTCGGCCGCCGACCGGGCGCGCTGCAGCTTGACCCACGGATCGGTGGACCACACCCGCTGGGTGATGAGCAGACAGGGCGCGTGAACGGCCAGGATCGGCACCTGGTGCTGGTCCGACAGGCGGCGCAGCGCGTCGATGTCCTGGCTGACCGGATCCGTCCACACCATGACCTCGACGCCGTCGTATCCGAGGCGCGCGGCGATCTCGAAGGCGGTCGCCGTGGACTCCGGGTAGACGGAGGCGGTGGACAGGGCGACTTTCGCGGTCGGGATGCGGACGGGTTCTGCCACGGAGACAGGGTACGGGGCCCGCGCCCGCCCGGTACGTGACGGCCGCCACGCGGGCCCGATCACCCGGGCCGGATCAGGACGTTCGGGCGAGCCAGGTCCGCGTCTCGTCCGCGGTCAGGACGCGAGTCAGCTCGGCCGTTCCCGGGAGGTGCGGGAAGAACCGGTCGGCGTTCCAGCTGCGCGGGTACGTCGGCTCGTCGAGCACGAGCAGGCGGCGGCCCTCCACCACGGGGATGTCGTCGGGCAGCCCTTCGTTCCAGATCCGCTCACCGTCCGGGGCGAGGAGCTCGAAGGCCCCGGTCGCGACGGCATGGGTGCGTCCCTGGGCAGGCTCGGGGTCCGTGGCCAGGCGGACGCACTCTGCCGAGGGCCCGGTACCGGGAACGTGGCCGCCGCCGACGAGGACGTGGGCGAGCAGGGTGTGCAACTGGAAGTTGTCCCCGATACCGCCGATGCGTATCTCGTACCCGGTGCCGGTGGGCCTGTGCAGCACCACGAGGGGCTCGTCGTCCAACACGGCCAGCGCGTACGCCAGGCATTTGAGGTCGTGCCGTTCCAGCGCCGCCAGGTCGCGGCATGCGGCGAGGAGCGCGGACGTGTCCCGGCGGCGCACCTCGGCGCTGCGGCACAGCACGGCCAGCGCGGGCGGCTGCCACTCCTCGGCCGCGCACCAGGCCAGCGCCAATTGCAGGGCCTCGTGCACGTCACCGCCCAGGCGGGCCAGCAGGGCGTCGTCGATGATCTTCTCGTCCGGCTCCGGCAGTTCGTCCTTCCCGCTCGCGGTCCAGCGGCGGGCGAACTCGAGGGCGTCGAGCAGGTCCCGGTGGACGCCGCCGAGGATCGGCTCGGCGCAGGCCGCCGGATCCGCCCCGCGCTCGACGCAGTAGCCGGCTGCCATCGCCAGCATCGGCCGCGGACCGGTGGCGGGAAATGCGGGGATCAGCGCTGCCAGCCGAGGCCCTGCCAGGACATGCTCAGCCTCCGAAGCCGACTGCACCCCGGCCATCATGGCGGCGAAGGCACTCTCGGTACGGCCGCCGTCGCGAGTGGCAACCGACTCTTCCAGCTCGGACACGACAACATCGAGGCCCGAGGCCTTCCGCTTCCACTTGAAGATCACCGGCACACCCTAGGCCCAAGGTCCACCCGGCGTCATCAAGCCAAGGTGTCCGGATTCTCTTGCGCGTCAGCCCTTCTGCGCGCCGACGAGTCGAGCACGCTCACGCAGGTCCCGTACCGCCCGAACCCCGCTGTGGGCCCGGAGCCTGAGGCTCATGACCTCGAATGCCGAAGGCGGTACCCGAGCCCAGTCGCGACCTGCTCGCCCGCGCAGAGGCCGGGTGGGAACGCTCTCTCCACGCCACTCATGGGAAGACAGCGCCCCACGATGACTGACCGCTACGAGTACGTGCCGCATCCATTCCTGCGACATCGGGTGCGCGATGTCGCCAGCGGCGTCGAGGGCGAGCTGATGGCCGTGGTCAATGAGGGCGTCTCGAACTCGGACCACCCCCACTGGGTAGAACTGGCCTACGTTCGGGGCCCGTCCGGCCGCGAGTTCTCCACGGCGGTCGGCAATATCGAGCCGGCAGAACCGCTCCGGAAGCACACGTGACCAGCCCGGACGCATCACAGACCGTACTGGCGGAGGCCTTGCCCCACGCCTTCGGTGCCGTGTGAGCAACCCCCACAGGGGTGCATCCCTTGCGTCACTTGCAGAGGAACACCATCTGTCCGTATCCAATGGACAGATGGAGGGCTCGTGACCGAGATGGACGAACACCCCCGGCCGGAGGACCCGCGGCAGATCGTGCAACGCCTGTGTCGCCCGGGCCTGCCCGGCCCCAGCCGGGAACTCCTCGAACGGGCGCGCGTCGGCTGGGAACGGTTCATCGGATCCATCAATGACTGACGGCTACGAATACGTGCCGCACCCACTGCTGCGACGTCGCGTGCGCGACGTGGCCAGCGGCATCGAGGGCGAGCTGATGGCCGTGATCAACGAAGACGTGTCGACCTCGCTCCACCCCTACTGGGTGGAGCTGGCCTACGTTCGGGGCCCGTCCGGCCGCGAGTTCTCCACAGCGGTGGACAACATCGAACCGGCCGAACCACACCCGTCCCCACGCACATGACCGGCCCGGAATGAACACAGACCGCCCCAGGCGGGTCCGCCTCTCTCGCCGCCGCCGAGAGAGGCGCCAAGGCAGCACTCCGACCCAGGCACCCACCCACACCTGGATCGGAATCGTCGCAGCCGCCATCTGACCCCTCTTCTCACTCGGACGCCCTCCAAGAGGAGCGAATCCAGGTGGCTGCGGCCTATGACCAGCCCCAGGCGGTCTGCAGTCGCGTGATCGAGAAGCCGGTAGCGATCGATGGCGGTTTATGTCCAGCCCAAGGGGCCCGCGGACGCCGTCCGGCAGGGCCGTGTAGCGATCTGAGGCGTTCCCCCGACCGCCCCGCGCATCGCTGATGTGCCCGTCTCTCCGCCTCTCCCCCGGCCCGTTCTTCTGGGGGCTTCCCGGCTGTCCTCGATTTTCCGGGGCGGGACGGGCGGTCAAGGGTGGAGCGCAGCGACATCGCGAAGCGACGCGACAAAGGAGCGCCCTTGAGGGACCGGCCCGACACGGAAGACGATAGGACGGACGGGAAACCCCCAGCACAACCCTGATACCGCCCCGCCGAAACACCGCCCCGCACCACCACCCCGACGCAGGGGGCGGGTGGGCAGCCGCGGGCCGGGGGCGCGGGGGCCACGGGGGTGGCGGCGCCGAGTGCGCGGGTACCCGTACCGGCACACCACCCCGCGCAACGCCGGCGCCCCCTACGCCGGCGCCGCGCCCGGGGTCGGGAGGTGGTCCAGGCGGCGCAGGATGACGCCCTCGCGCAGGGCCCACGGGCAGATCTCCAGCTCCTCGACGCCGAAGAGGTCCATCGTGGCCTCGGCGACCAGGGCGCCCGCCAGGAGCTGGTTCGCCCGGCCCTCCGAGACGCCCGGAAGGGTGGAGCGCTGGGCGGTCGTCATCGCCGCCAGGCGCGGGACCCATTCCTCCAGGGCCTTCCGGCTGAGGTCGCGCTGCACGTACAGGCCGTCGGCCGAGCGGGCGGCGCCCGCGATGCGGGCCAGCTGCTTGAAGGTCTTCGACGTCGCCACCACGTGGTCCGGGGCCCCGAAGCGGCTGAACTCGCGGACCGTCCGCGCGATCTCCGCCCGCACGTGCCGCCGCAGCGCGCGGACGTCCAGGGCGTCCGGCGGGTCGCCGGGGAGCCAGCCCGAGGTGAGGCGGCCCGCGCCCAGGGGGAGGGAGACGGCGGCGTCCGGGTCCTCGTCGATGCCGTACGCGATCTCCAGGGAGCCTCCGCCGATGTCCAGGACCAGCAGCTTCCCGGCGGACCAGCCGAACCAGCGGCGCGCGGCGAGGAAGGTGAGCCGCGCCTCGTCGTCGCCGCTCAGGACCGGCAGGTCGACGCCGGTCTCGGCCTTGACCCGCGCCAGCACCTCGTCCGCGTTGGTGGCCTCGCGCACGGCGCTGGTCGCGAAGGGGAGGACGTCCTCGCAGCCCTTGTCCTCTGCGGCCTGCACCGCTTCGTTGATCACGGAGAGGAGACGCTCGACGCCCGCGGGGGTGACGGCGCCGGCCTCGTCGAGGAGCTCCGCCAGCCTTATTTCCACCTTGTGCGAGTGCGCCGGCTGCGGGCGCGCGCCGGGGTGCGCGTCCACCACCAGCAGATGGACCGTATTCGAACCCACATCAAGGACACCGAGTCTCATAGGGGGAAACGCTACTGCGAGGAACGCTCGGGGGTTGTGTAAGGGGCGCTTAGGCTTGGGTTTGTGCCAAATACGAAGAAGGCCAACAAGACCCGGTCGGAGAAGGACACGGGCAAGGACGACCAGGGCGCAAGCACCAAGCGCGCCAAGAACGGCAAGCCCCTCAAGCCCCTGAAGCCCCTCAAGCCCGGAAAGGCCAAGGCCGTGGCCGACGAGAAGGGGCTCGACTTCCCGCGGGCCTGGGTGGAGTTCCCCGACCCCGCCGACGACGAGCAGATCTTCCGCTGCGACCTGACCTGGCTGACCTCCCGCTGGACCTGCATCTTCGGCAGCGGCTGCCAGGGAATCCAGGCGGGCCGGGCCTCGGACGGCTGCTGCACCCTCGGCGCGCACTTCTCCGACGAGGACGACGAGAAGCGCGTCGCGGAGAACGTGGCCAGGCTGACGCCGGAGCTGTGGCAGTTCCACGACGTCGGCAGCGAGAGCGGGTGGACGCAGAACGACGACGACGGGGAGAAGCAGACCCGCCGCTGGGACGGCGCGTGCATCTTCCTGAACCGGCCGGGGTTCCCCGCCGGGTCGGGCTGCTCGCTCCACATCCTCGCGCTGAAGGAGGGCCGGGAGCCGCTGGAGACCAAGCCGGACGTCTGCTGGCAGCTGCCGATCCGCCGGACGTACGACTGGATCGACCGGCCCGACGACACCCGGGTGCTGCAGGTGTCGATCGGGGAGTACGACCGCCGCGGCTGGGGGCCGGGCGGCCACGACCTGCACTGGTGGTGCACGTCGGCGACGTCCGCGCACGGCGCCGGGGACCCGGTGTACGTGTCGTACCGCGCCGAGCTGACGGAGCTGATGGGCAAGGAGGGGTACGAGGCGCTCGTGCAGCTGTGCGAGGCCCGGCTGGCCTCGCTGCTGCCGATGGCTCCGCACCCGGCCGACCCGGCTCCGTAGCCGGAGCGCCCTACGGGGTCAGCCCCCCGCCGGCCCGGAGGGTGCCGGGTCGGGCTCGGGGGAAGCCGTTCCGCCTGCGCCGTCCGTCGGGGTCGGCGCGGGCGTCGGGGACGGCGGCGGGATCGTCGGTTCCGTCGGGGTCGGCGTGGGCGTGGGCCCCTGGGTCTGGTCCGGCGTCGGCGACGGGTTCGCGGGACCGGTCGGTTCCGGCTGCGGGGTCGGGGGCGACGCGGGCCGGCCGCGGCCCCGGATGGAGACCACCGCACCGGTCGGGTCGACCCCGACCCGGGCGGTCCAGGCACCGACGGGCTGCGCCTCCGGGTCGACGGCGATGTGCAGGGTGACCGATTCTCCAGGCGCGAGGGTGCCCGCGGTGCGGCTCGCCCGCAGCCACGGCGCGTCGGACCAGAGTCGCCAGTCCACCGGCGCGCCGCCCGAGGCGGTGAGGGTGAGCAGGGTGAGGGCGCCCCGCGAGGACGCGGCCACGGAGAGCCGGCCGGGGGCTCCGGCGTGGTCGGGGGTGGCCGGCGGGCCGGAGCTGACCACCTCGACGGAGACGTCGGAGGAGTCGCTGCTCTCGGCGAAGCCGGGGCCGCCGGTGGTGGTGGCCGCGTTCCCCGCGTTCTCGTAGGCGGTCAGCGGGCGGCCGTCGATCCGGGCCGTCGGGAGCTCGCTCTCGCTGGCGGAGATACGGGGGGAGCCGTTGCCGACGGGTTCGCCGGTGCCGTGCTCGCCGCGGTACGAGGCCCACAGCGCCAGGACCGGGGCGGCGACGACGGTGGCCACGACGGTGGTGGTCACCGCCCGGGCCCGCAGCCGGTCGCGGCGGGCCGCGCGGTCCTTGGGGTCCATCGGGAAGCCGGTGCGGTCGAAGCGCGGGCCGGGGCTGCGGCCGCGGCCCCGGCCGGAGCGGAGCATCGCCGCGTGGACCGCGGTGCGCGGGGCGGGTACGAGCGGCAGTGCGGCGGTGTTGACGCCGCCGGAGCCGGGCCAGGGGGCGGCGGCGCCCACGCGTTCGGCGACGCGCCGGCACCGGGGGCAGTCGTCGACGTGCCGGACGAGTTCGGCGCGCAGGGTGCTGGACAGCAGCACGTCGCCGTCGCCGCCGTTGCCGTCCTCGTCCGCGCCGGTGAGCTGGGAGACGCTGGGACAGCTCCCGGTCTCGACGACGGCGAGGGCGGCGCGGGTGCGCTCCACCTCGCAGGCGGCGCCGGTCAGGAGCTCCCGGGCGGCGGCGGGGGGCGTGCCGAGGACGGCCGCGAGCTCGGGGACGGCGAGGCGGTGGCGGACGGCGAGTTCGAGTGCCTCGCGCTGCGCGGGCGTGGTCCCCGCGGCCTCCGGCCAGGCGAGACGGGCCAGCTCGGTACGGCGGTAGGCGCTCACGTCAAGCTGCCGGTGGGCGTCCGCCGCCGAGCCGTCGGCGGCTGCACCCCCCGGCGCACGGTCGCGCGCGGTGTGCTCCGGCGCACGCCGGGCGGAATGCGCTCCCTGTCGGACGCGCCGCTGCTCGGCCAGGCGGCGCAGACAGCCCCAGCGGGCGAGTGCGTAGAGCCAGGCCCGTCGGTCGCCCTCGTCGGGACAGCGGCCGGGATGCCGCTCGGCGACGGCGAGGACGTCTCCGAGCACGTCGGTCGCGGTGTCGTGATCGCACAGGACCGACAAGCAGTAGGTGAACAGGCCGTCGAGATACGGCTCGTGCCGGAAGGGGCGCGGCGGCTCCTCTTCTTGAGGCGTGCGCCCGTGCGCCCGGTGTGCGCCGGTGCGCGGCGAGGGGTGTGCCTGGTTGCTGCTGTTCACCTGGCGACCGTAGGCGGCGTGCCGGGGGCGCCTTGGAAGCCTTCCCCGGTTTTAGCCCTTACGGGTGAACAGATCGGTGGCGGACTGACGACCGCCCTGACGCGGGCGGCGGGGGCCGGCCCGGGCGTCCCGGCCGGCACCGCGGGCCGGCACCACGGGCCGACACCGCGTTCGGCAGCACGGCAGCACCGCGGCAGCACCGCGGCAGCACCGCGGGCGGCACCGCGGGCCGGGCTGTCGGTGCGGGCGGCTACCGTGAGCGGCATGGCTGCCCGCACTGCTCGTTCATCCGCCAAGGACCGACCCTCGTACCGCTGCACGGAGTGCGGCTGGACGACGGCCAAGTGGCTCGGCCGGTGTCCGGAGTGCCAGGCCTGGGGCACCGTCGAGGAGATGGGGGCGCCCGCCGTACGCACCACCGCGGCCGGCCGGGTGTCGACCGCCGCGCTGCCGATCGCCCAGGTCGACGGGCGGACGGCGACCGCGCGCAGCACTGGTGTGGACGAGCTGGACCGTGTCCTGGGCGGCGGGCTCGTGCCCGGCGCCGTCGTACTGCTGGCCGGCGAGCCCGGCGTCGGCAAGTCGACGCTGCTGCTGGACGTCGCGGCGAAGGCCTCCAGCGACACGCACCGCACGCTGTACGTCACGGGTGAGGAGTCGGCGAGCCAGGTGCGGCTGCGGGCCGACCGCATCAAGGCGCTCAGCGACCACCTGTACCTGGCCGCCGAGACCGACCTGTCGGCGGTGCTCGGGCACCTCGACGCCGTGAAGCCGTCGCTCCTCATCCTGGACTCCGTACAGACCATCGCCTCGCCCGAGATCGACGGCGCGCCCGGCGGCATGGCCCAGGTGCGCGAGGTGGCGGGCGCGCTGATCCGGGCCTCCAAGGAGCGGGGCATGGCCACCCTCCTCGTCGGCCACGTCACCAAGGACGGCGCCATCGCCGGTCCCCGCCTGCTGGAGCACCTCGTCGACGTGGTGCTGAGCTTCGAGGGCGACCGGCACGCACGGCTGCGGCTCGTGCGCGGCGTGAAGAACCGCTACGGCGCCACCGACGAGGTGGGCTGCTTCGAGCTGCACGACGAGGGGATCACCGGGCTCGCCGACCCGAGCGGACTGTTCCTGACCCGGCGCGCCGAGGCCGTTCCGGGGACCTGCCTGACCGTGACCCTGGAGGGGAAGCGTCCGCTGGTCGCCGAGGTGCAGGCGCTGACCGTGGACTCGCAGATCCCCTCCCCCCGGCGGACCACCTCGGGCCTGGAGACCTCCCGCGTCTCGATGATGCTGGCGGTGCTGGAGCAGCGCGGCCGGATCACCGCGCTCGGCAAGCGCGACATCTACAGCGCCACCGTGGGCGGGGTGAAGCTCACCGAGCCGGCCGCCGACCTCGCGATCGCGCTCGCGCTGGCGTCCGCCGCCAGCGACGTGCCGCTCCCGAAGAACCTGGTGGCCATCGGCGAAGTCGGCCTGGCCGGCGAGGTGCGGCGGGTGACGGGCGTGCAGCGGCGGCTGGCGGAGGCGCACCGGCTGGGCTTCACGCACGCGCTGGTGCCGGCGGATCCGGGCAAGGTGCCGCCCGGGATGAAGGTCACCGAGGTGGCCGACATGGGCGACGCGCTGCGGGTGCTGCCGCGCGGGCGCTCCCGTACGTCGGCCAGGGAGCCCAAGGAGCGGCCCGCGGCCGCGGAGTAGGTCTCGGCGGCCGACCGGGCCGCGGAGCAGGTCTCGGCCCGCCGGTCATGATCGAACCGGGTGGACCGTCATGATCGAACCGGCCGACCGACCGGTCGCCGCCCTGGTCAGGGGGTCCGTAGGGGCCCCCGCCGGGCCCTACCTGGCCAAGCCACGGCGGGGCCGCAGCGCGCGCCGGTAGACTTTGTGCTGGTCCGCCCGGCCGTACGCACGTCCTCGTGCCCCCGCGCTGGGCGGCGCAACCCGCGACCGGAGGAGTGCAGTGGCAGCCAAGGACGGGGCATCAGCACCCGGGAAGTCCGGCGCGAGCTCCAAGCACGACGCGCTCATGCGCGCCTCGCTCAGCGCGGTCGCACCCGGTCAGCCACTGCGTGACGGCCTTGAGCGGATCGTCCGGGGCAACACCGGCGGCCTCATCGTCCTCGGCATGGACAAGGCGGTCGACGCCATGTGCACGGGCGGCTTCGTCCTGGACGTGGAGTTCACGGCGACCCGGCTGCGCGAGCTGTGCAAGCTCGACGGCGCGCTGATCCTCGACAAGGACCTCACCAAGATCCTGCGTGCCGGCGTCCAGCTGGTACCGGACGCGTCGATCCCCACAGAGGAGACGGGAACGCGCCACCGCACGGCCGACCGCGTCTCGAAGCAGTGCGGCTTCCCGGTGGTGTCGGTGTCGCAGTCGATGCGGCTGATCGCCCTGTACGTGGACGGGGAGCGGCGGGTCCTGGAGGAGTCCGGGGCGATCCTGTCGCGGGCGAACCAGGCTCTGGCCACGCTGGAGCGGTACAAGCTGCGCCTGGACGAGGTCGCGGGCACGCTGTCGGCGCTGGAGATCGAGGACCTGGTCACGGTGCGCGACGTGACGGCGGTCGCGCAGCGGCTGGAAATGGTCCGCCGGATCGCGACCGAGATCGCCGAGTACGTGGTCGAACTGGGCACGGACGGGCGACTGTTGTCCCTCCAGCTGGACGAGCTGACGGTGGGGATCGAGCAGGAGCGCGAGCTGGTCATCCGGGACTACGTGCCCGAGCCGACGGCGAAGCGTTCCCGCACGGTGGACGAGGCGCTGGCGGAGCTGGACGCGCTGACCCACCCGGAGCTCCTGGAACTGCCCATCGTGGCGCGGGCGCTGGGGTACACGGGCTCACCCGAGACCCTGGACTCGGCGGTGTCGCCCCGCGGCTACCGGCTCCTGGCGAAGGTGCCGAGGCTGCCGGGCGCGATCATCGAGCGGCTGGTGGAGCACTTCGGGGGCCTGCAGAAGCTGCTCGCCGCGAGCGTCGACGACCTGCAGACGGTGGACGGCGTGGGCGAGGCCCGTGCGCGGAGCGTCCGCGAGGGCCTGTCCCGTCTGGCCGAGTCGTCCATCCTGGAGCGCTACGTCTAGCCTGCGGCTCTGCCCGGCCGACCGCCTCAGTCCTGCTTGAGGACGAACGAGGTGCGGGCCACCGGCATGCCGGGGGACTTGACCTCGACCACGTAGGTGTCGGGAGCCGCGGACCCCGCCGGGGGCGTCTGGCACTGGTCGGCCGCGCTGAACCGGCGGTCCCAGTCCAGCGCGTGCTTGGTCTCGCCCTGCGCGGGGAGCCGGAAGAAGGCGTTGCCGGCGCCGGTCGGGCAGTCCGCCGAGGACCACACGGCCTTGTTGCTGCTCGCCTGAAGGATGGTCAGGACGGCCTGCTTCGGGCCCAGATCGACCTTGCAGGTCGTCCCCGAGGTGTTGCGGGCGACCAGTTCGAGGCGGGGCTTCTCGTTCGCCTCGTACTCGTTCTTCGCGCTCTTGACCTCCCACTGGAGCGCGGACGTCGCGCAGGTGGGGAGCGGGGAGTCCGCCGGGACCGCCGCCGGGCCGCCCGCGCCGCCGCCGGAGCCCGAACCGCCGCCCGTTGCGGTGCCGTTGCCCGGTTCGCCGTTCTTGCCCGCGCCGCCGCCCGAGCCGCCCTCGGAGCCGGTGGTGCCGCCGCCCCCGGATTCGGGGCGTCCGCCGGGTGCGGCGCTGATGGCGGGGCCCGTGCCGCCCGGCCCGGGGGTGATCGAGGTGACGGGATCGGGGCGGTCCCCGCCCTTCCCGTTCGTACTCGTCCGCCCTCCGCCGGAACTGACGGTCCATACGGCGAGCAGCGCGAGGAGCGCGACGACTGACGCCAGCACAGCCCTCCGTCGCCAGTAGATGGAGGAGGGGAGCGGCCCGACCGGATTGCGCAGAGATCCCACGAACGGAACCTTACAAAGGTTCGCGGCCCGATCAGTGCCCCACATGCCGCGCAGCGGACTTGATTTGCCGATGATCATCCTGCGGGCCCAAGCGGAAGCGGTGGGAACCGGCCAAAGGGCTGACATGGCCATTAATCCGGTTTCGGTACGTTCGGTGACCATGGACACCTCCGGCCCCTACCGCGCCGTCACCGGCTTCGCCGCCTCCGCACCCGTGTGGGTGCAGCGGACGTTCGAGCTCTGGACGGGGTACGGGCTCTGGCTCTTCGGGGTGCTCCTCGCCGCCGTCTGGTGGCGGGCGCGCGGCCGGGGCGGCGCGCGGGCGGTGGCGCTCGCCCTCCTCGCGCCGGCTGCCACCGCCGTCGCCCACGTCGTGTCGGAGGCCGTGAAGTCCACTGTGGAGGAGGAGCGTCCGTGCCGCGCCGTCGCCGGTGCCGCCGCCCCGCTGATCGGGTGCCCGCCGCCCGGCGACTGGTCGTTCCCCAGCAACCACGCGGCCATCGCGGGCGGCGCGGCCGTCGCGCTGGTCATGGCCGTACGCCGACTCGCGCCGCTGGTGGTGCCGCTCGCCCTGCTGATGGCCTTCTCCCGCGTCTTCGTCGGCGTCCACTACCCGCACGACGTGGCGCTGGGCCTGCTGCTGGGCGGGTCGGTCGCCGCGCTCCTCGTCCTGGCGCTCACCGGCCCGCTGGCCTCGGGCGTCCGCGCGGTACGGGAGGGCGGCGCCGGGGCGGGCGGATCCCGGCCCGGCGGCATCCGGGCGGTCATCCGGGCGGGCGGCATCCGGGCGGGCATCCGGCTGACCGGGCCGGGCCCGGGCGGCGAGTCCGCCCCCGAGGTCCGAAACGTGCCAGGATGCCGTATGCCATGACTGCATCCCCCTCTTCCTCCCCCGACGTGTCGCCGGACGTGTCCCGCGACGGCTCCCCCGACGTGCCCGCCGGCTCCTGCCACGCGCTGCACTCCCCCGTCATCTCGTGGTTCGAGGAGCACGCCCGCGACCTGCCCTGGCGCCGCCCCGAGGCCGGCCCCTGGGGCGTCATGGTCAGCGAGTTCATGCTCCAGCAGACCCCGGTCAGCCGGGTGCTGCCGGTCTACGAGCAGTGGCTCGCCCGCTGGCCCCGCCCCGCGGACCTGGCCGTCGAGGCCCCCGGTGAGGCCGTACGGGCCTGGGGGCGGCTCGGCTACCCCCGCCGGGCCCTGCGGCTGCACGGCGCGGCCGCGGCGATAACGGAGCGGCACGGGGGCGACGTACCGCGGGAGCACGCGCAGCTCCTCGCGCTGCCCGGGGTGGGCGAGTACACCGCCGCCGCGGTGGCCTCCTTCGCGTACGGGCAGCGGCACGCCGTCCTCGACACCAACGTCCGGCGGGTCTTCGCGCGCGCCGCCACCGGGGTCGAGTACCCGCCGAACGCGACCACGGCCGCCGAGCGGCGCCTGGCCCGCGAGCTCCTGCCCGAGGACGAGCCCACCGCGGCCCGCTGGGCGGCGGCGTCGATGGAGCTCGGCGCGCTCGTGTGCACCGCGAAGAGCCCGGACTGCGTTCGCTGCCCGGTGGCCGGGCTGTGCGCATGGCGCCTGGCCGGGAAGCCGGCGCACGACGGGCCGCCGCGGCGCGGGCAGACGTACGCCGGGACCGACCGACAGGTGCGCGGCAAACTCCTGGCCGTCCTGCGGGACGCCGTGGGCCCCGTACCGCAGGCCGTGCTCGACACCGTCTGGAACGAGCCGGTGCAGCGGGCCCGTGCACTCGACGGGCTGGTCTCCGACGGACTGGTGGAGCCCCTCGACGGCGGCCTCTACCGGCTTCCGCAGACGCGACCGCAGGCACAGCCGCAGGCGTGACCGGCGAGAGGGGCGGAGGCGGACGGCGGCGGACGGGAGGCGGTCCGGGAACGGACCGTGCACCGGTCCGCCACCGCCCGTAGCCACCGCTGAAGCTGAGTCAGCAATTCCGCTTGTTGCCGGGAAACCCCAGCTCACAGGCGCTGTTACACAACCTATGGGTGTCCGTGCTCCCACCGAAGGCTGGCTCGCACAGGCCCGTGACAACCCCTCCGTACCGTCGTCCCCGTAAGACAGCGGTGGAGCGGTTGGACGGAACGGAGGCGGTCTGAAATGGCGCAGGCGCATGGCGAGGTACTCGGGTTCGAAGAGTACGTACGCACTCGGCAGGACGCCCTGCTGCGCAGTGCCCGGCGGCTGGTTCCGGACCCCACCGACGCCCAGGACCTCCTGCAGACGGCCCTCGTGCGCACCTACGGCCGCTGGGACGGCATCGCCGACAAGTCCCTGGCCGACGCCTACCTCCGCCGCGTCATGATCAACACTCGTACGGAGTGGTGGCGCGCCCGCAAGCTCGAAGAGGTCCCCACCGAGCAGCTCCCCGACGCGTCCGTCGAGGACGGCTCCGACCAGCGCGCCGACCGCGCCCTGCTGATGGACATCCTCAAGGTGCTCGCGCCCAAGCAGCGCAGTGTGGTGGTCCTGCGACACTGGGAGCAGATGAGCACCGAGGAGACGGCCGCGGCGCTCGGAATGTCGGCGGGAACCGTGAAGAGCACTCTGCACCGCGCCCTGGCCCGGCTCCGGCAGGAGCTGGAGAGCCGGGACCTGGACATGCGTGCGCTGGAGCGCGGTGACCACACCATGCGGTACGAGGGGCGTGAGCGGTGCGCGGCCTGAACGGCCAAGATCTGAACGGCAGGAGCTCTCCCCCCGCATTCAGGGGAAGAGGCAGTCTGGTGCTGATGTCGGCGGGGACCATCGTCCTCGTCGGCACAGCCGTGTTCGCGGTAGGTTGCGCCACCGGAGGCACCGGCCTGCGCGACGGCGGCCCCGCACGCACCGACACCGTCTCCAAGACCGCGCCGACCGATACCGCCCCGGCCTCGGCCTCCGGTTCCGGCGCACCCCTGAAGAAGGTGGACCCGGTCGCGCTGCTCATGGCGGACCCCAAGGTCAGCTCCGAGGTGAAGCGGGACCTCAAGCCCTGCACGGGCAAGGAGTACCCGGTGGACGTGAGCTACGGGAAGGTCACCGGCGGTCCGGTCACCGACATCGTCGTGAACGTCCTGTCCTGCGCCGATGCCCTGGGCCGCGGCTCCTACGTGTACCGGGCGGACGGCGGCAAGTACGAGAATGTGTTCTCGGACGAGCAGCCACCCGTCTACGCGGAGATCGACCGGGGCGACCTGGTGGTCACGAAGCAGGTCTACGGAAAGAGCGACACGCTCGCCTATCCGTCGGGCGAGGACGTGATCACGTACCGCTGGAACGGGGAGAAGTTCACCGAGCAGGACCGGGTGCACTCGGAGTACAGCAACGTGGTCGACGGCGGCGTCCAGCCCGCCCCGGCCACGAGTCATAAGAACTGAGCAAGAAGAACTGAGGCGAGGCTTGCGCATGGCCGAGACCCATGTCCTGTTCGTGGAGGACGACGACGTCATCCGTGAGGCCACGACCCTGGCGCTGGAGCGCGACGGGTTCGTGGTCACGGCCATGCCCGACGGCCTGTCAGGCCTGGAGTCCTTCCGCGCGCACCGGCCGGACATCGCCCTGCTGGACGTGATGGTGCCGGGCATGGACGGCGTGAGCCTGTGCCGCCGCATCCGCGACGAGTCCACCGTCCCCGTCATCATGCTGTCGGCGCGCGCCGACAGCATCGACGTGGTGCTGGGCCTGGAGGCGGGCGCCGACGACTACGTCACCAAGCCGTTCGACGGATCCGTGCTCGTCGCCCGGATCCGCGCCGTGCTGCGCCGCTTCGACCACTCCGGCGGCCCGCAGAACGGCGCAGCGGGCGCCTCCGACCACGACCCGGACGCCGAGCGCGGGGTGCTCTCCTTCGGCGACCTCGAAGTGGACACCGAGGGCATGGAGGTGCGCAGGTCGGGCGCCCACGTGGCGCTGACGCCGACGGAGATGCGGCTGCTGCTGGAGTTCTCCTCGGCGCCAGGCACCGTCCTGTCGCGCGACCGGCTCCTGGAGCGGGTCTGGGACTACGACTGGGGCGGTGACACCCGCGTCGTGGACGTCCACGTCCAGCGCCTGCGCACCAAGATCGGACAGGACCGCATCGAAACGGTCCGGGGCTTCGGATACAAACTCAAAGCATGAGACGGTTCACCCTCCGCACGGGGATCCGCTGGAAGATCACACTGGCCATCGCCGCCGTGGGCGCCCTCGTCACGATCGCGCTGAGTCTGGTGGTGCACAGCGCTGCCCGCGTGTCGATGCTGGAGAGCGCGCGCGATGTGCAGCTGGAACGCGTGCAGTTCATCTCCCGCAACGCCGAAGCCGGGCGCAAGCCCCCCATGGGGGCCAAGCTCAACGACCCCGAACTGCCCGTCGAGCTGCGGCAGAAGGCGCAGTCGGGGCGGCGCGGGACCTACGTCCAGGAGCGGCCGCACGGGCTCCCCGAGGTGTGGGCCGCCGTACCGCTCGGGAACGGGATGGTGCTGTCGCTGCACACGCCGTTCCGGGAGAGCACCACCCTGCTCACCGACCTGGACCGGGCCCTGGTCATCGGCGGCCTGTCCGCCGTGGTCGCCGGCTCGGCGCTCGGCGTGCTCATCGGCGGACAGATCTCGCGCCGTCTGCGCAAGGCCGCGGCCGCCTCGCAGCGGGTGGCGCACGGTGATCCCGACGTACGCGTCCGGGACGCGGTCGGCGGTGTCGTCCGCGACGAGACGGACGACCTCGCGCGGGCCGTGGACGCCATGGCCGACGCGCTCCAGCAGCGGCTGGAGGCCGAGCGGCGGGTGACCGCGGACATCGCGCACGAGCTGCGGACCCCGGTGACGGGCCTGCTCACCGCTGCGGAACTGCTGCCGCCGGGGCGGCCGACGGAGCTGGTCCGGGACCGGGCGCAGGCGCTGCGCGCGCTGGTCGAGGACGTGCTGGAGGTCGCCCGGCTGGACAGTGCCTCGGAGCGGGCGGAGCTCCAGGACGTGGCGCTGGGCGAGTTCGTGAGCCGGCGCGTGAAGGCGCTGATGCCGGAGGCGACCGTACGGATCGTCGCGGACGAGGTCGTCAGCACCGACCCGAGGCGGCTGGAGCGGATCCTGGGCAACCTGCTCGCCAACGCCGCCCGGTACGGGCAGCCGCCGATCCAGGTCGACGTCGAGGGACGGGTCGTACGGGTCCGCGACCACGGGCCGGGCTTCCCCGAGGCGCTGCTGCGCGAGGGGCCGAGCCGGTTCCGTACCGGGTCGACGGACCGCGCGGGCGTGGGACACGGGCTGGGGCTGACCATCGCGGAGGGTCAGGCGCGGGTGCTGGGCGCCCGGTTGACGTTCCGCAACGTGGCGGCTCCGGGTGTGCTGGACCGCTCGCCGACTGCGGCGGGCGCGCCCACCGGAGGGGCGGCCGGAGCGGTCGCGGTGCTGTGGCTGCCGGAGCACGCGCCGACGGCGACGGGCAGCTTCCCGGTTCTCAAGCTGCCGCCGGCCTGACGGACGGCACCGGGCTGTGCCCCCCGGCGGGGGCGTGACCTAGGCTCCGTGCCATGACCGACGGCACGAATCCCCCGAGCAGCCCGCAGCCCGAGCCCGCCCCCGGCAGCGGCTACGGGTTCCCGTCGGGACCGCCCGCCCAGAACGGCTACGGCTACGGCTACCCGGTCGGCGGCGCCGGCCACGGCTACGGCTACCCGCAGTCCGAGCAGCAGCCGAACCCGTACCAGCAGGAGGCGGACGGCGGCCAGTGGCCCCCGGCCACGCAGCCCCAGCCGGTCCAGCCGGGCTTCACACGGCTGGCCGGCCCGGACATACCCGGCGCGGCGCAGCAGCCGGACTGGGAGGCCATGGCCGAACGGTCCGATGCCGAGCGGCGCAAGAAGAAGAAGAAACTGTGGATGCTGGGCGCCACGGTGACCGTACTGGCGCTCCTCGCCGGCGGTGGAACGTTCTTCCTGCTGGGCCGCGGGGAGGGTGCGGACGCTACCGACGCCAAGCCCTCGACGTCGACGCCGGCCTCGCCCGGACCGGAGGAGTCCAAGTCGCCCACGGCCTACACGGCGACCGTCGCGGGTGACGACACCCTGCTGCGCGACAGCTACGGGCAGACCGGCATCCGGCTGGGCCCGGACCTCAAGATCGGCCCGGTGGGCAAGCGGTTCCAGGTCATCGGCAAGGGCAACGGGAACTCGTGGGCGCAGTCCGCCGAGCCCGTCGTCGACGTGACGAAGAGCTTCACGGTCACCGCGCGCGCCTACAGCTCCGCCGCCAAGGGCTCGCGGATCGCCATCAGCCAGGGCGACGGGGAGTCCTACTCGTTCGAGCTCGGCGTGAACGAGGTGAACGGCAAGCAGGCCTGGATCTTCCGCGTGCAGACGGGCGACAAGGGCGCCGAGGCGACCACGCGGACCGTCGCCGCCGAGGGGCTCACCATCCTCAAGACGCCGACGCTGCTGATGGCCACGTACGACGCGGAGAAGAAGGCCATCGCCCTCTACGTGGACGGCAAGAAGGCCGGCGAGACGCCGGTCCCGACGATCTGGCAGGCACCCGGCCCGCTGCAGCTCGGCCGGTCCAGGCACCACGACATCTGGACCGGGCCGTGGCAGGGCGGCCTGCACAACATCAAGGTCTACGACATGGCATTCACGCAGGAGCAGGCCGCCGGCTACAAGGAGGGCAAGCTCTCGCCGGCACCGAAGCCGGCCCACGCCTGGCTGCTCACCTGACCCGACCTGATCAGGGACGACCTGATCGGAGACGACGACGCCGACCGGCCACGAGGGCCGGTCGGCGGGTCACGAAGAAGATCGCGCGTGGGTCAGATGCTGACGCCGTTGGTGCGCAGGAAGGCCACCGGGTTGAGGGCCGAACCGTAGTTCGGGGTGGTGCGGATCTCGAAGTGCAGGTGCGGGCCGCTGGAGTTTCCGGTGTTGCCGGACAGGGCGATGCGCTGCTTGACGGAGACCTTCTGGCCGACCTTGACCTGGATCTTCGACAGGTGCGCGTACTGCGAGTACTTGTTGTTGGCGTGCTTGATCACGACGGCGTTGCCGTAGGCGGGGCCGTCGCCGCCGCCGTTCGGGCCGGCCTTGACGACCACACCGGCGGCCGCGGCGTTGACCGGGGTGCCGACCGGGACGGCGAAGTCCTGGCCGGAGTGCTTACGGGCCCACATGCTGCCGCCCTTGCCGAAGGTCGCGGACAGCGTGTACTTCTCCAGCGGCTTGTCCCACAGGCCGGCCTTCTTCTTCGCCGCCGCGGCGACGTCGGCGGTGGCGGCGGTGGCGGCGGCGGGAGCCGTCTGCGGGGCGTCGGCGAAGGCGGCGGTCGTCCCGGCCCCGAGAGCCAGCACAGCACCGAGGGTTGCGCCGACGGTGATACGGGTAGAACGGGTGATGACGCGCTTCGCGGACATAGAGCAGACCTCCGGGGCCGGGGACATGGGCGATCACGCCCGTCTCGGGCATGAGGTGACCCGGCACGCTGAGCGCTGCGCCGGGTTGGCTCATCTTTGGTAACCCGGATGTCCGGAGTTCCCCAAACGTCCTCGTTTACTACCGGGGCTCGTAGCCGTGCCAGGGTGACGTGGCCCGTTGACGGGATTCACCTGGGGGTAAGCCCTCTCCGCACGACCCTTTTGATCTACGAAACCCCCTAGTATGTCCGAATTATCCTGTGCCGCTTGTCACCGGCCTCCGGCGTTCAGGACCACGCGAATGTGACCGGGGCTACGCTCCGACCTCGTGGACGCAACAGCAGCGGGGATCCGGCTGGCTTCGGCGGTCGTGGGGCCCCTGATCAAGAAGCTCTTACGGACCGAGGGCGCGGGCGCGGGCCTGGTCGACCGTCCGCAGCGCATCTCCTCCTACGTCTCCTGGCGGGAGAAACACGACCTCGACGCGGCGGACCTGCGCAAGCTTGCGGACAGCCTGGTGCGCGAGGCCCTGCGGGCCCCCGGCGAGCGACCACTCCCACCCGGCGAGGAGGCCGGGGTGGCGGCGGCGCTCGCGGCGACCCTCCACGCCCTGGGCGACCTCACCCTCTCCGACGTGGAGGCCGTCCGGCTCGGCCCCGAGGCCTTCGCCCGCCGGCTCCGGGCCGCCGCCCCGCGCCCCGGGCTCTCCCGGGACGCGGAACTGTTCCACGACCGCCTGGTCGAACTGGCCTGCCTGCACATCCTGAACTTCTTCACCCAGCGCTCCACCTTCGTGGCGGCGACCCTGGTCGAGCAGAGCAGGCTGCACGCCGAGACCATCGCGAAGGTGGACGAGCTGCTGACGCGCCTGCCCCGCCAGGACGGCCGGGACACGGCCTTCGAGGACCGCTACCTCGCCTACGTGGCCCGCCGCCACTCCACCCTCACCATTTTCGGCCTGGACCTGGAACCGGGCTCCTCCCGCTGGCCGCTGGACGCGGCGTACGTGAGCCTCACGGCCCGGTCCGCCGAAGGGGACGAGGACGAGATCACGCGAAACCCCACGCCACGCTTCCTGCCCGCCGAGCGGCTCTTCGCCGACCACGACCGGGTCCTGCTGCGCGGTGATGCCGGATCCGGCAAGACGACGCTCATCCAGTGGCTGGCCGTCTCCGCGGCCGCGGGCCCCGGCCGCGGGGTCATCCCGTTCGTCCTCCCCCTGCGCACGCTGACCCGGCACGGCGAGCGGCTGCCCGCGCCCCGCGACTTCCTCGCCGGGACCCCGCTGGCCGGGGAGGCCCCCGAGGGCTGGGAGAGCCGCGTCCTGCGCGACGGGCGGGCCCTGCTGCTGGTCGACGGCATCGACGAGATCCCCGAGGGAGAACGGGACGGCGCCCGGGACTGGCTCGCCGACCTGATCACCGCCTATCCCGGCAACCGCTGGCTGGTGACCTCCCGCCCCTCTGCGGTCCGGCGGGACTGGCTCTCGGGCGAGGCCTTCACCGAGGTCACCCTGGACCCGATGAACCCGACGAACGTACGGGCCTTCATCGAGCGCTGGCACACCGCCGCAGCCGCCCCCGAGGGGTACGCCGACCTGCTGCTGGACTCCGTACGCACCAAACCGGACCTGGCCCGCCTCGCCACCAATCCGCTGCTGTGCGGTCTGATCTGCGCCCTGCACCGCGAGCGCCGCGGGTTCCTGCCCACCGGCCGCAAGGAGCTGTACGCGGCCGCCCTGTCGATGCTGCTGCACCGCCGGGACCGCGAGCGGGGCCTGCGGCGGCCCGACCTGGCGGAGGAACCCCAGCTCCAGCTGCTCCAGCGGCTCGCCCACTGGCTGGTCCGCAACGGCCGCACCGAGATGGACCGGTCCCGGGCCGAGGCGCTGATCGCTGACGGACTGCCCGCGGTACCGGCCGCCCGTGTCCTCGGCGACGCGCGGGCCGTGTTCGCGCACTTCCTGGAGCGCACCGGCCTGCTCCGGGCCCCTACGGTGGACACCGTCGAGTTCGTGCACCGCACCTTCCAGGACTTCCTGGGGGCCCGGGCCGCCCTGGACGAGGGCGGCGTGGACGAGCTGGCCCTGCACTCGGACGACGACCAGTGGGAGGACGTCATCCGCATGGCGGTCGCCCAAGGCCGCCCGCGCGAACGCACCCAGATCATCCGGGCCCTGCTGGACAGGGCCACGAACCGGTCCGTGCTCCTCGCCTACGCCTCCCTCCAGTACGCGGCCGAGCTCGATCCCGCACTGCGCGCCGAGGCCGAAGCCGCCGTACGGCACCTGCTGCCTCCCCGGAGCGAGCAGGAGGCCGAGGAACTGGGCCGGACCGGACCGCTGGTGCTGGAACTGCTGGCCGACCCGGCGACGGCGGACGAGCACGAGGCCCTGATGGCCGTCACGGCAGCGGGCGAGACCCTCTCGGAGCTGGCGATCCCCTACCTGGCCGGCTTCCGCGCCACGACGTCGGACCGGGTCCGTGCGGCCCTCGTCTCCTTGTGGGTCCGCTTCGACACCCGGGAGTACGCCCGCGAGGTCATCGAACGCCTCGACCCCGCTCCGGCGGCGCTGCGAATCGGCAGCGACGAAGAGGCCGACGCCCTGCACGCGTTCGAGCGGCAGCCCGGGCTCTACTTCACAGAGGGGGTGTCCTACCGGGCCATGTCCGAGTTGTGCTCCCGCGTCCAGATGTCGTACCTGAGCCTCAACGTCTCGGACATCCGCGACCTCGTCTTCCTGCGCGGGCAGACCTCCCTCGCGAAGCTGGAGATCGTCAGGTGCACGGGGCTCACCGATGTGACGGGTCTGCGCGGCCTGCCCCTGGAGGCGGCCCTTCTCCACCTGTCCCTCCCGGGCCTGCACGACGTCATATCGAGCTGGACCCGCCTGCGCTCGCTGGCGTTGTACACGGATCTGCCCTGGTCTGCCAGCGGTCTGTCGTCCGAGGCGGGCTTGGAGAGCCTGCTCCTGAACACTCCGACGGTCGACGTAACCGGTCTGGGCCGGCACACGGGGCTGCGCACCCTGCACCTCGGACACCGCTGGCGACCGGCCGGGCCGACGGACTGGGCGGAGGTGTCGCGGCTCGAACAGCTGGAGGTGCTCTCCGTATCGGACGAGGTGCTGGAGGGGCTCGTCGAGCACGTCCGGCTGCCGTCGCTGCGGACCCTGCGGCTGTACGGGGATGAGGAGCTGCCGCCCCGGCTGGAGGAACGGCTGACAGAACGGTTCCCCAACGCCGACATCGATCCCTACCCCACGGTCTACGAGCAATGACCGGCCGACACGCAAAGGGGCGGCCCCGGAACCGTGAGGTTCCGGGGCCGCCCCTTGTGGTGCTCGGCGCACCTACGCGTTACGCGCCCTTCGACAGGTCGGGGCCGGAGCCCGTGGCCTCGATCGGGGGAAGGTCGGGCAGGGCCGACTTCTCCTCGCCGCGGAAGGTGAA
>NZ_SSBM01000056.1:0-33313 GCF_004795115.1 Streptomyces sp. A0592 | reverse complement strand
AGCACCGTCAGCTCCCGCAGCACGATGGGGAAGGTGACGACGGAACGGGGGTTGCGGGTGGACATGACGGGCTCCTCACGTGGCGGGACTTCGATGGGGTTCGGCCGGCGCACCGCCGGTCCGGCCGGTCCCGCGGCAGCGGGGACCGGCCGGACCGCGCGGTCCGGCCGTCACGGCTCGTCGGCCGTACGCGCCGGCTACTGGCCGGCGACGGCCTTCTGCAGCAGCGGCACCAGCTGCTCGGTCGCCCACGACGCGTTGAGCGCGTCGGGGTAGGCGATGGCGGAGGCCAGGTTGTTGTCCGAGGGCACCACCTGGAAGTGCTTGCCCTTGACGGCGTTCAGCGACTGGAAGAGCTTGTTGCCCTCCAGCTCCGCCGGGCTGATCACGCCGCGGTCGCCGAACGGGTAGGTGACGAGCAGGACGTCGGCGTCGAGCTGGTCGAGGTTCTCCAGGCTGATGCCGTTCTTGTCCGGCCCGTAGTTCTTCGCCTTGTCGGTCTTGACGAAGCCGAGCTTCTCGAAGACGCCCGGGTCCTGGGCGCCGTAGGACATGAAGCTGATCTGCTCCGGGTGGACGACCGCGTAGGTGTACGTCTTGCCCTTGAACTCCGGGTGGGCCGCGGCCGCGTCGGCCGTGGTCTTCTCGCTGGCCTTGATGACCTCCTCGGCCTTGGCCTCCAGGCCGAGGGCCTGGGCGGCCCGGCGCAGGCGCTCCTGCCAGGTGAGGGTGTCGGACTGCGCCTTGTCGGTGTAGGTCACGACCGGGGCGATCGGCGCGAGCTTCTCGTAGTCCTTGTCCATCTCCCAGGTGTTCATGCCCAGGATGATGTCGGGGGCCTCGGCGGCGATGGCCTCGTAGGCGGTGCCGTCGGTGTCGTCGTACGTCTTCAGCTTGCCGGCCTTCAGACCGTCGATGGCGCGCTGCTTGAACTGGGGGACGGGGGAGCCGTCCTCGACGTCCGGAGTGATGACCGGGACCACGCCCAGCGCGAGGGCGATCGAGGTGTCGCCGTCGGAGACGGTGGCGACCTTGACCGGCTTCTTCTTGATCTCGGCCGTGCCCCAGGCGTTCTTCTGGCTGACGGTCTTGAAGGAGCCCTCGGCCCCGGCGGAGGCGGCCGGCTTGTCCGTGCCCTTGTCGTCGGAGCCCCCGCCGCAGGCGGCGAGCAGGGTCAGGGACAGCGCGGCGGCGGTGGCGGTGGCGGCGCGCTGCAGACGACGGGCGGAGGTGGTGCGGGTTCTGGCGTGGCTGGACAAGAGGGTTTCTCCTATGCGGGGTTGCGGTGCCGGCGGCCGAGCGGGAATATCTGCGGCCGGTCGGATCGGGGGTGGGGGACGACGAGACAGTCGAGGCCGAACACCTCGGCGACGGTCTGCTCGGTGAGGACCTCGTGCGGGCTGCCCCGGCGGACGATCCGGCCGTCGCGCATGGCGACGATGGTCGAGGCGTACAGGGCGGCCTGGTTGAGGTCGTGGGAGACCAGGACGATGGTCCGGCCGGTCTGCTCGTTCAGTTCGGCGAGCAGGTCCATGACCTCGATCTGGTGCGCGATGTCGAGGTAGGTCGTGGGTTCGTCGAGCAGCAGGGTGGGGGTCTCCTGGGCCAGGGCCAGGGCGATCCACACGCGCTGGCGCTGGCCTCCGGAGAGCTGGTCCACGGGCCGGCCGATGAGCTCTGCGGTGCCGGTGGCCTCCAGCGCCTCGGCGACGATCAGGTCTTCGGCGGGGTTGCTGCGCTGCCCGAACCGCTGGTGCGGGTGGCGGCCGCGCCGTACCAGGTCCCCGACGGTGATGCCCTCGGGGGCGATCGGGGTCTGCGGCAGGATGCCCAGGCGGCGGGCCACCTCCCGGGTGGGCAGGGCGTGGATGTCCCGGCCGTCGAGCAGCACCGAGCCGGAGGCCACCGGCAGCAGCCGGGCCATCGACTTCAGGAGCGTGGACTTGCCGCAGGCGTTCGGGCCCACCAGGGCGGTGATCCGGCCCGGTTCGATCTCCAGTGACAGGTCGTCGACGACGGTCCGCCCGTCGTAGCCCGCGGTCACCGCGCGGGCCGCGAGCGCCGGCGGGGCGGGGTGGTCCTTGACGGGGTGGTTCATGAGGGGGCTCCTTGCCCGCGGCGCAGGATCAGCAGGACGAAGTAGGGGGCGCCGATCAGCGCCGTGACGGCTCCGGTGGGCACCGGGGAGATCAGCGGGCCGTGCTGGGCCAGGACGTCGGCGCCGAGGACGATCGCCGCGCCGACCGCGGGAGCCAGGGCCAGGGCGCGTTCGGTCCCGACGAGCCGGGCCGCGACGGGGCCGCTGACCAGGGACACGAAGCCGATCGGGCCGGTGACGCTGGTCGCCAGGGCGGCCGCGCCCGCGCCGAGCAGGAGGGCCGCCGTACGCGCCGCGCCCACCCGGGTGCCGAGTCCGGAGGCCAGTTCGTCGCCCAGGGACATCGAGGCGAGCGGCCGGTACAGCAGGGCCGTGCAGATCCCGCACACGGCGAGGGCGACGGCGAGGGTGGTGACGCCGTCCCAGGTGGCGCCGCTGACGCTGCCCACCAGCCAGCGCATGACCTGGGCGAGGCCCTGCTCGCCGGCCATCGTGAAGAGGTAGTTGGTGTAGGCGGTGGCCACGGCGGCGAGACCGATGCCGATCACGACCAGCCGGTAGGTGTCCACCCTTCCGCTCTGCCGGCTCAGCGCCAGCACCGCCGCGACCATGGCGAACGCCCCAGCCACGGCGGCGCCTTCGACTCCGTACGGGATCGCCGGCGCGAGCAGCAGCACGGTCACCGCGCCCGCTCCGGCCCCGGCCGAGATGCCGACGACGTCGGGGGTGGCCAGGGGGTTGCGGATCAGCCGCTGGTAGAGCGCGCCGGCCAGGCCGAAGAGCGCGCCTCCCAGCAGGGCCGCGAGCGCCCGCGGCAGCCGGATGCGGTGGACCACGTAGTCGGCGAGCCCGGTGCGCAGGCCGAACGCGGCGGGCAGTACGTCCCCGGCGGGGATGTTGCGCAGCCCGCCCATCAGAACGGACGCCACGAGCAGGGCCAGGAGCAGTACGACGGTCAGGACCCAGGCGGCGGCGAACCGGCGGGTCGCGGCGCGCCGGGAGGCGGCCAGCAGTGCGGCCGTCGCGGCCGGCCCGTCGCGGCGGACGGCCGCCGTGCTGCCGGGCCGATCCTCCACCGGGGCGGGGAACGGCGCGGAGCCGCCCGTGATCACGGGGTTGGTCGACATGTCCCTCACATCCGCACCAGGTCGCGGCGGCGGGCCAGCCACACGAAGAAGGGGGTTCCGACGATGCCGGTCATCACCGACACCTGGACCTCGCCGTGGTCCAGGACCACACGGCCCACGGTGTCGGCGCCGATCAGCAGCACGGCGCCGCAGACCATCGACAGCGGCAGCGACCAGCGGTGGTCGGAGCCGACGAGCATGCGCGCCACATGGGCGGCGACCAGTCCGACGAACGCGACGGGTCCGACGGCGGCCGTGGCCGCCGCGCACAGCAGCACCGCCACCGCGGCGCCCGCCAGTTGGGCGCGCTCCACCCGTACGCCCAGCCCGCGGGCGGTGTCGTCGCCGAGTGCCAGCATGTTCAGGGTGCGGCCGAGCGGCAGCGCGAGGAGCAGTCCGGCGAGCGCGAAGGGGACGATCTCGTCCAGTACCTGGGCCCGGCCGGCGAGCTGTCCCACCGACCAGAACCGCAGGCTGGAGTACACCACTTCGTCGCGGACGACCAGTAGCGTGACGATGGAGGCGAGGAGCGCGGCCACCGCCACACCGGCGAGCACCAGGCCCAGCGTGCTGCTGCCGGCCCGGGTACGGGTGCCGATGAGGTAGACGGCCGCGGAGGTGACGGCCGAACCGACCAGCGCGAGCCAGAAGAACCCGCTCGCGTCGTTCACGTCGAGGAGCAGGATGCCGAGCACCACGCACAGGGCGGCGCCCTGCTGCACGCCGAGGATCCCCGGATCGGACAGCGGATTGACCGTCAGAGCCTGCATGACCAGGCCGGAGGCGCCGAGCGCGGCGCCGACGGTCAGCCCGAGCAGGGTGCGCGGGATCCGTTCGGTCCACAGCACGTCGTGGTCGTAGCCGGTGCCGAACGGATCGAACAGGATCCGCACGACGGACGCGGGCGCGATGTCACGGGCGCCGATGGCGATACCGGCGATCACCACCGCCAGCAGGATCAGGCAGGCGAGCAGCACGACCGGAGCGCCGCGTGCGGCACGGGTGCGCGCCACGGACGGCGCTGGTGGCGCCACCACCGGCGGGGCGGATGGGTTCATGGTGGTTCGGGTGCTCCTCACCGGGTTCCACTGGACGGAACTTAGGTTAGCCTTACCGCAGTGGCAGTCGGTCCAATGCCGGAGGCAGACCGATCGCAGTGAGGGGTCAGATTCAGGCCCCGCCACGAACGGGAGGGATTGCATGACCACGATGACCGTGCACACGGCGGCGGACGGCACGCGGCGCTCGACCACGCCGCACAGGCGTCCGCGGCCCCGCGCCGTCGCGAACCGACGGCCCGAGCCCGTCGCGACGATGCCGGCGCTGCTCGCCGACGACAGCCTCATCACCACGGGCGGACACCCGCCGCACGTCCACGACTTCCACCAGTTCCTGTACGTGCCGCTCGGGGCGATCACCGTGTCCGCGCTGGGCCAGGACCACGAACTGACCGCTTCGGTCGCCCTGTGGATCCCGGCGGGCGTCGTGCACAGCGCCCGGTTCGGACCGGACGCCGTCGTGGTGTCGGAGTCGTTCGACGCGGCGCTGTTCGACCTGCCCTATGTCGAGCCCACCCCGGTCAACGTCACGGACGCCCAACACGCCCTGCTGCTGGGCAGGATGCGCAGCAGTGCGGCGGAGCCGGACGACCCCAAGGCGTTCGCCGCGCTGTCCGCGGCGCACCCGGACAGCCTCCCGCTGCCGCAGCCGGTCAGCCCGGCCGCCCTCGCGGTGGCCCGCGGCCTCGCCCGCGATCCGAGCGACGGCCGGACGGCCACCCAGTGGGCGGCCGGGCTCTACACCAGCTCCACCAGCCTGCGCCGGGCGTTCCGCGCGGAGACCGGCATGGCGTTCTCCGAATGGCGCACCCGGCTGCGGCTGAACCACGCCCTGTACCTGCTGGACCAGGGCCAGTCGGTGGGGCTGGTCGCCGCCCAGGTCGGCTTCGTGAGCACCAACGGATTCATCCTCGCCTTCCGCCGGTACTTCGGCCGGACCCCCGGCTCCTACGTCCAGCAGCAGGCGGGTACCACGACCTGACCAGTCGTCACGCGCGGCTCGCGGACGCGGCCGGGGTGGCTTCCACCCCGGCCCGGCGCCCGCTCACCGCGCGGTCCAGGGCGAACGCGCCCGGACCCGTGAACACCAGCAGCAGGAAGGCCCAGCAGAACATCGCGGAGGACTCGCCGCTGTTCTGGATGGGCCACAGTGCGTCGGCCTGGTGGTGGACGAAGTAGGCGTACGCCATCGAGCCGGAGGCGAGGAAGGCCGCGCTGCGGGTGCCGGCGCCCAGGAGCACCAGGCCGCCGCACACCAGCTGGATCACCGCCGCGTACCAGCCGGGCCAGGCCCCGACGGGCACGGTGCCGCCGCCGTGTGCCCCGCCCAGCACGCCGAACAGCGAGGCGGCGCCGTGGCAGGCGAACAGCAGACCGATGACGATCCGGAACAGGCCCAGGGCATAGGGCTGGGCGGACGAGAGACGCTCGGACATGGGGAACTCCTCAAAGGGGGACGTGGAGACGAGCGATCGGTGGGTTGCGGGAGGTGGCGGTGCCGAGGCGGGTGAGGGGTCTCGGGGGACGAGCGGCTTCGGTGGGTCCCGGGGGCGCCCGGATGCGGCGGCCGACGCTCACCAGGCGGCGGCGACCCGGTCGGCGGTGGTGACGTGGGCGCACCGGCCGGCCGCGTAGCGCAGGGCCATCCGGTGCTCCTCGGCGGAGAAGTCGGCGACCGCGTCGGCCACCAGGAAGGCCTGGATGTCGCGCATCCACGCGTCGGCGGCCGTCAGCAGGACGCCGATGTGCGCGTACACACCGGTGATGACCAGCTGGTCGCGGCCCAGCGCCGCCATCCGCTCGGCCAGGTCCGTACGGACGAAGGCGCTGTACTTCCACTTGGTCAGCACGCTGTCCGGGGACGCGGGCGCCACGGCCTCGGGGATGGCCTCGGCGGTCGGGTCGGCGGGCAGGCCCGGACCCCAGAAGTCCTGCTGGAGCCCGCGCTCGGCGGCGCTCTGGCCGCCGCGCTGCGCGGTCCACAGCACGGGCACCCCGGCCCGCTCCGCCTCCGCGCGCAGCCGCGCGACCTGCCGGAGCAGGGCGGCGACCGTGGGCGAGCCTTCGCCGTACGCCGACAGGAAGTGGTTCTGCAGGTCGTGCACGAGCAGCACCGAGCGCGCGGGGTCGGGCTTCCACTCGACCCGGTTGGCCGGCAGGTCGGCCTCGGACGGCAGGGGGTAGGCGTCGATACGGGGGAGAGCCATGGTGTTCCGTTCGTTCCGTTTCGATTCGTTGCGGTGAATGGCGGGAGGGCTGAAGGGCCGTGGGGAGTCAGGCCCGGTCGCCCGTGCCGGCGGAGGCCGCGGCGGCGCGCAGGTCCTTCTTGGAGACCTTGCCGACCCCGGTGGTGGGGAAGGCGGTCACGAACTCGACCCGGTCCGGCACTTTGTACCCGGCCAGGCCGCGGCCGCGCAGGAAGGCCTTCACGGCGGCGGGGCGCAGCGGCTCGGCGCCGCCCCGCAGGATCACGTAGGCGCAGGTGCGTTCGCCCAGGTACGGGTCCGGTTCGGCGACCACGTTCGCGTCGTGCACGGAGGGGTGGGCGAGGATGTGGTTCTCGACCTCCTCGGCGGCGATCTTCTCGCCGCCGCGGTTGATCTGGTCCTTGGCCCGGCCCTCGACGACCAGGTGGCCGCTGGGCAGGGCCCGGACGATGTCCCCGGTGCGGTAGAAGCCGTCGGCGGTGAACGAGCGCGCGTTGTGCTCGGGGGCGCGCCAGTATCCGCGGATGGTGTACGGGCCGCGGGTCAGCAGGTGGCCGGTGGCCCCCGGCTCCACCTCGCGGTCCTCGTCGTCCACGATCCGGATCTCGTCGTCCGGGGAGATCGGGCGGCCCTGGGTGCCGTTCACCAGCTCCTCGGAATCGTCCAGCCGGGTGTAGTTCACCAGCCCCTCGGCCATCCCGAACACCTGCTGGAGCCGGCAGCCGAGGGCCGGCCCGGTACGGCGGGCCGCCTCCTCGGGGAACTTGGCGCCACCGACCAGCAGTACGTCCAGACTGCTCAGGTCGTGTTCCGTACCGGCCGCGGCCTCGGTCCACAGCAGGGCCAGCGGCGGCACCAGCCCGGTGATCGTCACCCCTTCCCGCTCGATCAGCGGGAACGCCGCCTCCGGCGCGGGCTGCGGGCACAGCACCACGCGGCCGCCCGCGTACAGCGCGCCCAGCGAACCCGGCGAGGAGAGCGGGAAGTTGTGTGCCGCGGGCAGCGCCACGAGGTACACCGAGTCGGCGCCCACCCCGCAGATCTCGTTGGAGCCGCGCACCGAGTACAGGTAGTCGTCGTGCGTGCGGGGGATCAGCTTGGGGACCCCGGTGCTGCCGCCCGACAGCTGGAGGAAGGCGATGTCCTGCGGCCGCGGCCGGTACGCGGGCTCCGCCCCGGGCTCCACGGGCACGTCGGCCAGCGCCGTGAACTCGCCCGGGTCGGCGTCCGCCACGAACACGTGCCGCAGCGTGGGCACTTCCTCCCGGACCGCGGCCGCGAGCACACGGTGGTCGAAGCCGGCGAGCCGGCCGGGGCCGATGTAGGCCACCGCCTGGGTGAAGGAGCAGAAGTAGCCGATCTCCGCCTGCCGGTGGGCGGGCAGCGCGAACACCGGCAGCGCCCCGATCCGGAACAGGGCGAACACCACCTCGAAGAACTCGGCCGTGTTCGGCAGCTGCACCACCACCTTGTCGCCGGCCGCGATCCCGCGGGCGGTGAACCCGGCCGCCATCCGGTCGGCGCGCGCGTCGAGTCCGGCGTACGTCCACTCCCGGCGCCCGCCGTCCGGACCGCCCGCCGGATCCACCACGGCCACCCGGTCCGGGTGGACGGCGGCCCGCTCGCGCAGAACCTCGCCGAACGTCTCGCCGCGCCAGTGGCCGGCGGCCCGGTACCGCTCGGCGAACTCGGCCGGCCACAGCGGGGCGTCGGGCTCCGGGGCGGACTGCTGGTGTGTTCCGGTCGAGGTCACAGGGAGGCTCCCACGGCGCTGAGGAAGGTACGGAACTTCGCGGCGGTCTCCGCGGTTTCGGCGAGCGGGTCGGACGCGGGCACCACACCGGCGCCGGCGTACAGGCGCAGCAGCCCGTCGACGGCCTCGGCGCAGCGCAGGGTGACCACCCACTCGCCGTCCCCGGAGGCGTCCTGCCAGCCGAGCATCCCCGTGTAGAAACCGCGGTCGAAGGGCTCCACGTCGGCGATCATGCGGCGGGCGGCCGCCGTGGGGGTCCCGCACACCGCCGGCGTCGGGTGCAGCGCGACGGCCACGTCCAGGGCGGTGGTGTCCGGGTCGGCGAGGGTTCCGGTCACGGTGGTGGACAGGTGCCACATGGTGGCGGTGCGCACCAGCGCGGGGCGGACCGGCACGTCCAGGGAGGAGCAGTACGGAGCCATGGCCCGGCGCACCTGCTCGACGACGACGGCGTGCTCGTGCAGGTCCTTCGCCGAGTCGAGGAGGGCGGCGGCGCGCCGCACGTCCTCGGCCAGGTCCGTGCTCCGCGCGGCCGATCCCGCCAGGGGGTTGGCGACCAGCCGCCCGCCGCGCCGGGCCACCAGCAGCTCGGGGCTGGCCCCCAGCAGGGTGCGGCCGGGGCCCACGGGCAGGGCGAAGGTGTGGCCGGACGGATCGAAGCGGGCCAGCCGTCCGAGCAGCGCGGCGAGGTCGGGCTCGCGGCCCGGGGCCGACACCTCCAGGGTGCGGGCCAGTACGACCTTCTCCGCCTCGCCGGCGGTCATCCGGGCCACGGCCTCGGCGGTGGCCCGGGCGTACTCCTCGGGCGCGGGCACCTCGATGACCTTCCAGTCCAGTGCCTCGGGCGGGTTCGCGGGCAGCGTCACCAGCGGATCGGCCTGGAGCGGCGGACCGGTGCGGACCTGCTGCGGGATCGCCAGCGCGGCGGGCGCGGCGGTGTCGAACGGCACCGCGCCCAGGACCACGGGCCGGTCCTGGCCGTCGCGGCGGGCGCGCTCCAGGGCGGCGCGGACCCGCTCGGGCAGCGGAGCGCCGTCGTCGGGGACGTCGGTGACGGGCCCCCGCGCCAGCAGGGTGCGGGTCGGCGTGGCGAGGAAGCGGTCGCCCGGCCGGTAGGCGTCGAGCAGACCGGTGGCGGCGCCCACGGCGGGGTGGGCCGGGACGTCGGCCGCGGCGGGCGCGGGGGGCGCGGGGGGTGCGGCGACTGGGCGGACCGTCGGCACGGTGACTCCTCATGGCTGCTGTGCGCGGCGTGCGCGCGGGTCTTGGCAGGTGGGTGCGGGTGATGCGGGTGATGCGGGCGGTACGAGAGCGGGGGCGCGTGGCGGTGCCGGGGGCGCGGCCCGTCACCGCAGGGAGGCGCCGCCGTCCACGTACAGCTGCTGCATCGTGATGTGGCGGGCCTCGTCGGAGGCGAGGAAGGCGACGGCGTCGGCGACGTCCGCCGGGTCGGCGATCCGGCCGAGCGGGATCGCGTTGCGGTAGCGGCCCGGGTCGCCTTCCAGCACCCGGTGCGGAACGCGGTCGTCCTCCCACAGGGAGCGCTGCATCGCGGTGTCGGTGGATCCCGGCGCGACCACATTGCAGCGGACGCCGCTGCGGGCGTACTCCAGGCCCAGGCATTTCGTGAACATCGTGGCGGCCGCCTTGGAAGCGGCGTATGCGGCCATGCCGACGCGCGGTACGCCCGCCGCGTCGGAGGCGACCGTGACGATGGAGCCGCGGCCCCGTTCGGCCATCGCCGGGGCGAGTTCCCGGGCGGTGTGGAACACGCCGCCCGCGTTCACCGCGAACAGCCGCTCCCAGGCTGCGTCGTCGACCGCGGTGGCCGGGCCGGTGTGCAGTACCCCGGCCACGTTCACCAGGATGTCGACCGGCCCGAATGCGGCGACCGCGTCGGCGACGGCGGTGCGGACCGCGTCCGGATCGGCCACGTCCAGGCGGCGGGGCAGGAGGCGGCCCGGCGGCGGGGTGCCGTCCGGGTGGGCGGCGCGCGCCTCCTCGGCGAGGCGTCCGGCGAGCGCGGTGACGGCCTCGCCGTCGATGTCGGTGGCGAACACCGAGGCGCCGTGGGCGTACAGGGTGCGGACGACCGCCTCCCCGATGCCCCGGCCGGCGCCGGTCACGAACGCGACCCGGCCCGCGAACCGCGCGTGCCCGGGGGCTGCGGCTTCAGGCATCTCGTCCTCCAAACAAGGGTGCTTCCGGTGGTGTGGTGTGGTGCGGGTGGGGTCCGGTCCGGGCCGCCCTCGGCGGGCGGCCCGGACCGGACGCCCTAGGCGTCGGTGCGGCCCGCGGCCAGCGCGCGGGCCACCAGCGGCCCGATCTCGCCCAGTGCCGCGGGGGACATCAGCTCGTCGTGGCCGAGGTCCAGGACGTGCTCGTCGAGCCGGCCGTCGAGGTACGGCGGCCATACCAGGGCCGGGGCCTCGTCCGCCGGAGTGGTCCGGGCGGCGGTGAAGAACAGCACGTCACCGCGGTAGCGGCGGCTCCGGCTGCGGGACAGCAGGCGTACGCAGTGCACGTTCACCGACACGATCGCGTCGAGCAGGTGCTCGTCGAACCCGGCGAGCAGGCCGCGGCTGTCGCGGATCGCGGCGATCCGCTCGTCCCGGTCCGCCGCCGCCCCCTCCTGGGCGTCCAGCCCGGCCACCGACAGCAGGAACCCGGACTCCTCCCGCTCCAGCCGCTCGCGCCAGTCCGGTGCGTCCGCGTACGACCAGTCCTCGATCTCCGGCGGGTAGGCGTCCAGCAGGCCGAGGAAGGCGACCTCCTCGCCGCGCTCCTGGAGCAGAGCCGCCAGGGTGTGGGCGACGGTCCCGCCGAAGGAGTAGCCGAGGAAGTGGTACGGGCCCTCGGGCTGCACGGTGCGGATCTCCGCGAGGTACAGCTCTGCCAGCTCGGCGACGTCCGCGACCTCGGGCAGCTCCCCGGCAAGCCCCGGTGACTGGAGCCCGTACACCGGCCGGTCCGGGTCCAGGTGGCGCAGCAGGCCGGTGTACTGCCAGGCGAAGCCGGACGCCGGGTGGAAGCAGAACAGCGGCTGCGCGGTGCCCCGTTCGCGCAGCGGCATCAGCACCCGCAGCGCGTCGTCGCGGGCGTCACCGGCGATCCGCGCGGCGATGTCGGCGACCGTCGGCGCGGACATCACCGCACCCACCTGGATGCCGACCCCGAGCTCGTCACGGATCCGGCCGACCAGCCGCATCGCGAGCAGCGAATGGCCGCCCAACGCGAAGAAGTTGTCCTCCACGCCGACCCGCTCCAGGCCGAGCACCTCCGCGAACACCCGGGCCAGGACCTCCTCGCGGGCGTCCTTCGGCGGCCGGCCGGAGCCGTCGCCGAAGTCCGGCGCGGGCAGCGCCGCGCGGTCCGTCTTGCCGTTCACGGTCAGGGGCAGCGCGGCCAGTTCCACGAACGCGGCCGGCACCATGTACTCCGGAAGCGCGGCCGCCAGCCGGGCCCGCAGCGCGGCCGGTTCGGCGTTCCGTCCGCCCGGCGCACCGGCGGCCGGGACCGTGTAGGCGACGAGCCGCCCGACGCCCGTCGGACCGGTGTGCACCACCACCGCGGCGGCGGCCACCTCCGGGAGCCCGGCGAGCACGGACTCGATCTCGCCCAGCTCGATCCGGAATCCGCGGATCTTCACCTGGTCGTCGGCGCGGCCCAGATAGTCCAGGCCGCCGTCGGCCCGCCAGCGCACCAGGTCCCCGGTGCGGTACATCAGCGTGCCCGGCTCCCCGAACGGATCGGCGACGAACCGCTCGGCGGTCAGCGCCGGCCGGCCCAGGTAGCCGCGGGCCAGCCCCGCGCCCGCCAGGTACAGCTCGCCCGGAACCCCGTGCGGAGCCGGCCGCAGGGCCCCGTCCAGCACGTAGGCGCGGGTGTTGTGGATGGGACGGCCCACACAGGAGCCGGCGCTCTCGGCCACGTCGGCGCCGAGCGCGTTGATGGTGTACTCGGTCGGCCCGTACAGGTTGTAGGCCATAGTGCCGTCCGTCTCGGCCAGCAGCGTCCACAGCGAGTCCGGGACGGCCTCGCCGCCGAGCAGGAACAGCGCCGGCCGGTGCCGTCCGGCGTCCAGCAGACCGGCGTCCACCAGTTGCTGCCCGTACGACGGGGTCACGTTGACCACGTCGATGCCCACCCGGTCGTAGTGCGCGGTGAGCGCCGCCGGGTCCAGCCGCAGCTCCTCGCCGATGACGTGCACCTCGTGCCCGTCGACCAGCCAGAAGAACTCCTCCCACGACATGTCGAAGGCGAAGGAGACGGTGTGCGCCACCTTCATCCGGCGCCCGCCGGCCAGCTCCACCGCCGGAGCGAAGATCCGCTCGCGGTGGTTGGACAGCATGTTCGTCAGGCCCGCGTACGGCACCACGACGCCCTTGGGGCGGCCGGTCGAACCCGAGGTGTAGATCACGTACGCCGGGTGCCTGCCGTCCCGCGGCCCGGTCAGCTCCGCCGCGGCCAGCGCCCCGTCGGACAGGGCGGCCAGCTCCGCGAGGGTGTCCGGCGCGTCCAGCTCCAGCAGCGCGACCCCGTCCACCCGCGGCACGCGGCCGGCCACCGGGTCCACCGTCACCAGGCACAGCGGTCCCGCGTCCTCGACCATGGCCGCCAGCCGGTCCACCGGGTGGTCCAGGTCCAGCGGCAGATAGGCGGCGCCCGTCTTCAGTACGGCGAACAGCGCGACCACGAAGTCCGCGGAGCGCGGCAGGCCCAGGGCCACCACCTGCTCCGGACCGGCCCCGCGGGCCCGCAGCGCCCGGGCCAGCCGGTTGGCCCGCGCGTCCAGTTCGGCGTAGGTCAGCCGCTCGTCCTCGAAGACCAGGGCGGTGTCCCCGGGCGTACGGGCGGCCTGCGCGGCGAACAGGTCCGCCACCGACACGTCCGGGAACTCGTGCCCGGTGTCGTCGCCCAGCTCCAGCAGCCCGGCCCGCTCCGGCTCCGGAAGGGTGTGCAGCCGGCCCACCGGGACCGAGCCGTCCGCGACGATCGCGCGCACCAGCAGCGCCAGCCGGCCGGCCAGCCGCTCGGCCGTCGCCGCGTCGTACAGGTCGGGCCGGTAGGCGAGGGTCAGTTCCAGCGCCCGCCCCGGCGTGACCGCGAGGGTCAGCGGGTAGTGGGTGCCGTCGACGCTGTGCGTCCACCCGATGTGGTGCTCGGCGACCGCGTCCTCGCGGGCGGAGTCGTCGAGCGGGGTGTTGCGGAACACGTACAGCGTGTCGAAGAGCGCTCCGATGCCGGTCTCGCGCTGGATCCGGCCCAGGCCCGTGTAGTGGTGCGGCAGCAGGTCGGCGTGCTCGGCCTGGATCCGTACCAGCAGGTCCCGCACCGGCTCCGCCGGCCTGAGCGACACCCGGAACGGCAGGGTGTTCATGAACATGCCGATCATCCGGTCCACGCCCGGCAGGCCCGCCGGGCGGCCCGACACCGTCGCGCCGAAGACCACGTCGTCCCGGCCGGTCATCCCGGCGAGGGCCATCGCCCACGCCGTGGACAGCACCGTGTTCAGGGTGATCCCGGCGCCCCGCGCGAACTCCCGCAACCGGTCGCTGGACTCCTCGTCCAGCGACAGGTCCACCACCTCCGCCGTCACCGGCGGCCGGGCCGGGTCGGCCTCCGCCACCAGCGTGCCCTGGTCCAGCCCCGAGAGGTGGCCGCGCCAGGCGCGCACCGCGTCCTCGGTGTCCACCGCGGCCAGCCACCGCAGGTAGTCGCGGTACGGGGTCACCGGCGCCAGCACCGACTCGTCGCCCCGTGCCCCGTACAGGGCGAACAGCTCCTCGAAGAACAGCGACTCCGACCAGCCGTCGGTCAGGATGTGGTGCTGCGTCACGCACAGCACCCACCGGTCGGCGGCCATCCTGATCAGCGTCACCCGCACCAGCGGAGGAGCGCCGAGGTCGAACCGCTCACCCGCGTCGGCCAGCGAGAACTCCTGCAGGGCGGCGTCCTGTCCGGACCGGTCCAGGCCGGACCAGTCCAGCTCCCGCCACGGCAGGTCCCACTCGGACGGAACGACCTGGACGGGCTGCGGCAGCCCCTCGTGGCGGAAGCCGGAGCGCAGGTTCGGGTGCCGGCGCAGCAGACCGTCGAAGGCCTCCCGCAGCGCCGGAGCGTCCACCTCGTGGAGCAGCTCCACGAAGTTCTGCATCAGGTAGACGTCCAGGCCGCGGTCGTCGTACTGGGCGTGGAAGTACAGGCCCTCCTGGAGCGGGGAGAGCGGCAGTACCTCGCCCGCCGCCGGGAACGCGCCCTCCAGCACCGCCCGTTCCGCCTCGGACAGCTCCACCAGCGGACCCGTACCGGACAGGAATCCGGCGTCGCCACCGGTCGCGCCCGAGGAGTCCGCGGCGGCGGCCGACTCGGCCATCCGGGCCGGCGTACGGTGCTCGAACACGTCCCGCGGGGAGAGCAGCAGGCCTTCCTTGCGGGCCCGCGCCACCAGCCGGATCGAGACGATGCTGTCGCCGCCCAGAGCGAAGAAGTCGTCGTCGGCGCCGACCCGTTCCACGCCCAGCACCTCGGCGAACACCGCGCACAGGGCCTCCTCGCGCGGTCCGCGCGGGGCCCGCGAGGACGCCGCGCCGGTCAGCACCGGGGCCGGCAGCGCCGCCCGGTCCAGCTTCCCGTTCACCGTCATGGGCAGGGCGGGCAGCACCACCACGGCGGACGGCACCAGGTACTCCGGCAGGCGTTCCCCGAGCTGCTTGCGCGCCTGCTCGGGATCGGCGGTGCCGGTCACGTAGCCGACCAGCCGGCGCACGCCCGGGGTGTCCTCGCGGACCACCACGGCCGCCGACGCCACCCCGTCGAGGGCCGCCAGCGCGGCCTCCGCCTCGGCCGGCTCCACCCGGTGCCCGCGGATCTTCACCTGGTCGTCGGCCCGGCCGAGGAACTCCAGCTCCCCGTCGAGGCGCAGCCGCACCAGGTCGCCGGTGCGGTACATGCGTCCGCCCGGAGACCCGAACGGGTCTGCGATGAAACGTTCCGCCGTTGCGGCGGGCCGCCGCAGGTAGCCCCGGGCCTCACCCGCGCCCGCCAGGTACAGCTCACCCGGAGTGCCCTCCGGCACCGGCCGCAGCGCACCGTCGAGCACGTACGCCGCGGTGTTCCCGATCGGCCGGCCCACGACCGGGGCGGCGGACACGGACAGGTCGGCCGCCAGGGCGTCCACCGTGTACTCGGTCGGCCCGTACAGGTTGACCGACATCACCCCCGGGGTGTCCCGGACCTGCTTCCACAGGGTGTCCGGCACGCCCTCGCCGCCGAGCAGCACCAGCCCCGGCCGGTGCGCGCCGCGGTCCAGGAGCCCGCACTCCAGCAGCGCCTGCGCGTGCGTCGGCGTGACGTCCAGCGCGTCGATCCGCCGCTCGCGGACGTAGGCCACCGTGAACTCGGCGTCCCTCCGGTCCGTCTCGTCCAGGACGTGCAGCTCGTGCCCCAGTACCAGCCAGAACAGCTGCTCCCAGGAGGTGTCGAAGGAGAAGGACGCGGTGTGCAGGGCGCGCAGCCGCCGCCCGCCGGCCGCGGCCACCGCAGGCCCGAACACCGCCGCGACGTGGTTGGCGTACAGCGCCGACAGGCCGCCGTGGGTCACCACGACGCCCTTGGGCACGCCCGTCGAACCCGAGGTGTGGATCACGTACGCCGGGTGGCCGGGCAGCGGCCGGCGGGGCGCGGCGAAGGCGGCCGGGGCGGTGGCCAGTCCGGCCGCGGTGTCCGGCGCGTCCAGCACGATCCGCGGGACGCCCGCCCCGTCGCCTTCGCCGTCGTCGGCCGGCAGCAGCGCGAGCGCCGCCGAGGTGGTCAGCACGCAGGCCGGCCGGGCGTCGTCCAGCATCAGCGCCAGCCGGTCCGCCGGGTGGTCCAGGTCCAGCGGCAGGTAGGCGGCGCCCGTCTTGAGCACCGCGAGGATCGCCGCGACCGCGTCCGTGGATCTCGGCACGGCCAGGGCCACGACGTCCTCGGGGCCCACGCCCCGCCCCGCCAGCAGCCCGGCCAGCGCGTTCGCCCGGGCGTCCAGACCGGCGAACGTCAGCCGCCCGTCGCCGGAGACCACCGCGCACGCGTCCGGGGTCGCCGCCGCCTGCTCCGCGAACCGGTCCGCGACCGTACCGGACGGAACCGTGCGGGCCTCGCCGCGCAGCCCCGCCCGCAGCGCGCCCGGCTCGTCGCCCGCGAGCATCCGCAGCGAGCCCACCGTGGTGTCCGGGTCCCCGGCCAACTGCTCCAGCAGGCCGGCCAGCCGGTCCGCGATCCGGGCCGCGGCCCGCGCGTCGAACAGGTCCGGCCGGTACTCGACGGCCAGTTCGGCCCGCTCGTCCAGGTTCACCGCCAGGGTCAGCGGGTAGTGCGTGCCGTCACGGGCCTCGACGCCGGCCACCCGGACCCCGTCGGACAGTGCCGGACGGGCGGACGGGTCCACCGGGTAGTTCTCCACCACGACCAGCGTGTCGAACAGCTCGCCGCCGCCCGCCTGCTTCTGGATCAGCCGCAGCCCCAGGTGGTGGTGGGCCAGCAGGCCGTTCTGCTCGTCCCGGAAGCGGCGTACGAGCCCGCCCACGGTGTCCCACGGGCGGGCCGCCAGCCGGACCGGCACGGTGGTGATGAAGAGGCCCACCATCGCCTCGACGCCGGCTATCTCCTCGGGCCGCCCGGAGACGGTCAGCCCGAAGACCACGTCGTCGCGGCCCGTCAACGAGCCCAGCAGCAGCCCCCAGGCCGCCTGCACCAGCGTGCTCGGCGTGGTGCCGAGACGCCGGGCCGCCCCCGTCAGCCGGGCGGTGGCCTCCGCCGTCAGCTCCAGCCGGTGCACGCCCGGCCGTACCGGCAGCCGGCCGGCATCGGCCGCGGCCACCAGCGTCGGCCCGTCCAGCGCGGCCAGCGCCTGCCGCCACGCCGCCTCCGCGGCCGGCGCGTCCTGCGCCTTCAGCCACCGCAGGTAGTCCTTGTACGGGCGGACCGGGCCCGGACCGCCGGTCCCGCCGTCGGCCTCGTACAGCGCGAGCAGGTCGCCGACCAGCAGCGGCATCGACCAGCCGTCCACCAGGATGTGGTGCACCGTCACCACCAGGAGGTGGTCCTCGGGCCCGCGCCGGGCCAGCACCAGGCGCAGCAGCGGCGGCCGGTGCAGGGCGAACCGCTTCGCCAGCTCGGCGCGCTCCACGCGGCGCACGGCGGACGGCGACGGGTCGTCGGAGAGGTCCACCCGGTCCAGGGCGAACGGCACCTCGGCCGGCACGAACTGCACCGGCTGCGGCACCCCCTCGTGCCAGAACCCGGCCCGCAGGTTGGGGTGGCGCCGCAGCAGGGCGGCGCCCGCCCGCTCCAGCCGCTCCGCGTCCACCGGCCCGGCCAGCGACACCGACACCTGCACGGTGTAGACGTCCGGCGCGGCGCCGTCGTACAGCGAGTGGAACAGCATGCCCTGCTGCAAGGGGGACAGCGGAAGCATGTCCTCGATCTTGGCCTGGGTCACTGCTGTGCCCTCCACATGTCTTCGAGCATCGTGATCTGGTCCTGGTCGAGGTCGACCAGGTCGAGGTCCGAGGGGGTGTACCCCCCGGTGGTGCCGTGTGCCGCCCAAGCGGCGAGGGCGTCCACGGCGGCCAGGAAGCCGTCCGCGAGCTCCCCCACGTCCGTCTGCGGGACGGCCTCGCCCGCCCACGTGAACGTCGCGGTCAGTTCGGGGCCTTCGGGGCCGTCGCCGATCTCGGTGGTGATCTCCAGCGGGTGCGACAGCGGCAGCAGCGGATCCGGCCGGGCCGCCAGGGAGTCGGCCTCCGCCGCCGGACCCCAGTCGGGATCCGCGGCGCCGGTCTGTCGGCCCAGGTAGTTCCACAGCACCTCGGGCCGGCCCGAGCCGTCGAAGAGCCTCGCCGTGGACGGGTTCGCGTACCGCAGCAGGCCCGCGCCGACACCGCCGTCCGGGACCTGCCGCAGCAGCTCCTTGACCTCCTTCAGGGCGGCGCCCGCGTCGTCCCGCCCGGCCAGCACGCCGGCCGCGTCGTAGGACCGGGCCGTCACCCGCAGCGGGTGGATGGCCGTGAACCAGCCCACCGTCCGGGTCAGGTCCGCACCCGGCAGCAGCTCCTGCTCCCGGCCGTGACCCTCCAGGTCCACCGTGAAGCCGTCCCCGAACGGCAGCCCGCGGCGGGCCGCCAGATCGCCGACGGCCAGGGCGAGCGCGGTCAGCAGCGTGTCACCGACCGTGCCGTGGAAGGCCGTCGGCACCTCCCGAAGGAGCGGCGCGGTGCGCTCCGCAGAGGACCGCACGGTCAGCTTCCGGGCCGTCGCGACGGTGTCGGTACGCGGGTCCAGCGGGCGGCGCGCGAGCAGCGGCGCCGCCGCCGCGGAGGCGGCGAGCCAGTGGTCCAGCTCCGCGGTCCGCCGCGGGGCCTGCGCCTCGGCGAGCAGGTGCCCGGTCCAGGTCCGCAGGGAGGTCGGCACCGGCTCCAGCGCGGGACTCCGGCCCGCGGCGACGGCCTCGTGCGCCGCGCGCAGGTCCGGGAGCAGGATCTGCCAGGACACCTCGTCCACCACCAGGTGATGGGCGGCCAGCAGCAGCCGGCCGGAGGCGGCCGGGCCGCGGTCGAAGTGGACCGCCCGCAGCATCACGCCGGACTCCGGGTCCAGCAGCCGCGACACCCGCCCGGACTCCCGGGCCAGCAGCTCCCGCAGCTCGGCGTCGTCGCAGCCCGCCGCGTCCACCGCGTCGAGGACCGACCCGGCCGCGACCGCGCCCACGGGCCGCACCTCGGCGCTCCACACACCGGGCCGGGCCACCGTGAGCGTCTGCCGCAGACCGTCGTGGTGGTCCAGTACGGCTTGCAGCGCGGCGGTGAGGGCCGCCCGGTCCGTGCCGGCCGGCAGCCGCACCAGCCGGGCCTGCGCGAACGAGGCGAAGGGGCCGCCGCGTTCGGCGAGCCACTGCGCCACCGGCGGCAGCGGCAGCGGGCCGGGCCCGCCGTCCACGGGACGCGCCGGCGCGGCCGGGGCGTCCGCGCGCCGGGTGGCGACCGCTGCCAGGGCGGCCGGCGTCGGATGCTGGAAGACCTGCCGGGCCGAGATGGTCAGCCCCGCCTTCCGGGCCAGACCCACCAGCCGGATGGAGACGATGCTGTCGCCGCCCAGCTCGAAGTAGTTGTCGTCCGGGCCGACAGCGGGCAGGCCCAGCACCTCGGCGACCAGGGCCCGCAGCACGTCCACCGGCTCCCCGGCCGGGACTGCCGCGACGGGCGCCGCAGGTGCGGCGGCCGCGGCGGCGACCGCCGCCGCCGGGAGGGCGGGCGCGGGCAGCGCCTTGCGGTCGAGCTTGCCGTTGGCCGACAGCGGGAGCCGCTCCAGCGGCACGAACACCGACGGGACCATGTACTCGGGCAGCCGGGAGGCCGCCAGGGCACGCAGCTCCTCCACCTCGACGGTGGTGCCCTCGGCCGGCACCACGTAGGCGACCAGCCGGCGTACCCCCGGGGTGTCTTCGCGGAGTTGGACGGTGGTGTGGGTGAGGTGGGGGTGGGTGGTGAGGGTGGTTTCGATTTCGGCGGGTTCGATGCGCAGGCCGCGGAGTTTGATCTGGTGGTCGGTGCGGCCGAGGTAGTGGAGGGTGCCGTCGGGGGTTTGGCGTACGAGGTCTCCGGTGCGGTACATGCGGGCGCCGGGGGTGGTGCTGTGGGGGTTGGCGGTGAAGCGTTCGGCGGTGAGGTGGGGTCGGCTGAGGTATCCGCGGGCGAGTTGGGTGCCGGCGAGGTAGAGCTCGCCGGGGGTGCCGGGGGGTACGGGGTTGAGGTGGTGGTCGAGGACGTAGGTCTGGGTGTTCCAGACGGGGGTGCCGATGGGTGCGGTGGGGTGGGGGTTGTGGGGGGTGGTGGTGTGTGCGGTGACGTCGACGGCGGCTTCGGTGGGGCCGTAGAGGTTCGCGAGCTCCGCGTCGTGCGCGTTGTGGGCGTGGAACTGCCGGGTGTGGTCGGCGGTCAGGGCCTCGCCGCTGCACACCACGAGCCGCAGCGACGGGGTGCTGTCGATGGTGTGCTCGGCCAGGTAGGCGCCCAGCATCGACGGCACGAAGTGGCAGACGGTGACCTGCTGTTCGAGGACGAGGGTGTTGAGGTAGTCGGGTTCCTTGTGGCCGTCGGGCCGTGCGATGACGAGGGGGACGCCCTGGGCGAGCGGCCAGAACAGCTCCCACACCGAGACGTCGAAGCCCGTCGGCGTCTTCTGCAGCACCCGGTCGGCCGGGGTGAGTCCGTAGGCGTGCTGCATCCACTCCAGGCGGTTGACGATGGCCTCGTGCTCGACGAGCACGCCCTTCGGCCGGCCCGTCGAACCACTCGTGAAGATGACGTAGGCGGGGTGGCGGGGCAGGAGCGGCGCGATCCGCTCCGCGTCCGCCACCGGGCCGTCCGCCTGCAGGGCGAGCTCCGCCTCCACCACCGGCGAGCCCAGCACGACCAGCGGGACGTCCGGACCGGGCGGCAGCAGCGCGGCCGAGGCGGCGTCCGCCAGCGTGAGCACCGGGCCGCCGCTGTCCAGCAGGTAGGTGAGCCGGTCGACGGGCAGGGACAGGTCGAGCGGGAGGTAGGCGCCGCCGGCCCGGACGACGGCGTGCAGGGCGATGAGGAGGTCGGCGGAGCGGGGGAGGGCGACGGCGACGATGCTCTCGGGGCCGACGTCGCGGCCGATGAGGAGGCGGGTGAGCCGGTTGACGGCGGCTTCGAAGTCGGGGCGGGAGGTTTCGGTTCCCTCGAAGACCAGGGCGGGGCCGTGGGCGCGGTCGGCGCCCGCGGCGACCAGGTCGGCGAGGGTGGCCGGGCCGTCCAGTGCCACGGCCGTGTCGTTGAACCCGGACAGGATCTGCTCCCGCTCGGCCCCGTCCATCAGCGCGATCGCCGACAGCGGCAGCGACGGATCGCCCGCCACCGCCTCCAGCAGCCGCACCAGCCGCCCGGCGAGGGCCTCGACCGTCGAGGCGTCGAACAGGTCCGCGGCGTAGCGGATCCCGCCCTCGAAGCCGCTGCCCGGCCGAAGGGTGCCGAAGGCGAGCTCCAGGTCCACCTTCGCCCCGCCGGTCTCCACCCAGAACTCCTCGGCGGGAGAACCGAACAGCTCCCGCGCGGACTCCGGCGCCGAGTGGTAGGTCACCATCGTCTGGAAGAGCGGATTGCGGGCGCGGGACCGTTCCGGACCCACCGCCTCGACGACCGCCTCCAGCGGCAGGTCGGCGTGGGCGAAGGCGGCCAGCGCCGTGTCCCGGACCCGGGCCACCAGCTCGGTGAACCGCGGGTCGCCGGACACGTCCGTCCGCAGCACCAGGGTGTTCAGGAAGAACCCGACCAGCCCGTCGAGCTCCGGCCCGCCGCGCCCCGACACCGGGCTGCCGAGCGGGATGTCCTCGCCCGCACCGAGCCGGTGCAGCAGGGCCGCGACCGCCGCGTGCACCACCATGAAGGGGGTCGCCCCGGTCGTACGGGCGAGCCGTGCCAGCCCGTCCGCCGTGGGAGCGGGGACGGTGAACGGCACGACGTCGCCCCGGAACGTCGGCTCCGCCGGACGGCCGCGGTCGGCCGGCAGCTCCAGCTCGGCCGGGATCCCGGCCAGAGCCTCACGCCAGTACGCGGCCTGGGCGGCGGCCACCGACCCCGGGTCGGCGGCCTCGCCGAGCAGCTCCCGCTGCCACAGCGCGTAGTCGGCGTACTGCACCGGCAGCGGCGCGAACTCCGGTGCCCGGCCGGCGCAGCGCGCCGCGTACGCCGCCGACAGGTCCGCGAGCAGCGGGCCGGTGGAGGCCTCGTCGGTGGCGATGTGGTGCAGCAGTACCAGCAGCACGGCGTCGTCCGGCGCCGCCCGCAGCAGTGTCACCCGCAGCGGGAGGTCCCGCTCCAGGTCGAAGGCGTACGACCCCGCGGCCTCCGCCTCGGCGCGCAGCCGGCCGGCCGGTACGTCCCGTACCTCCACCGGCACCACGGCCCGCTCCGCGGGCAGCACCCGCTGGTACGGCCGGCCGTCCTCCTCCGAGATCACCGTGCGCAGCACCTCGTGCCGGGCGGCCAGGTCCTGCACGGCGGCGCGCAGCGCCTCCGCGTCGACCGGGCCGCGCAGCCGCACCGCGACCGGCACGTTGTAGACGGTGCCGGTGCCGCGGAGCGCGTCCAGCAGCCACAGCCGGTGCTGCGCGTACGACAGTTCGGGGCGGTCGGTGCGCCGGGCGGGCGCCTCGGCGAGCACGGGCAGCCGGCGGCCGTCGCCCGACCCCTCGCCGCGCTCGGCGAGGCGCGCGGCCAGCCGGGCCGCGGTCCGCAGCTCGAACACGTCGCGTACGGCGCACTCCCTGCCCAGGGCCTCCCGCAGCCGGGCGGCCACCCGGGCCGCCAGCAGGGAGTGCCCGCCGAGCGCGAAGAAGTCGTCGTCCGCTCCGACCGACGGCCGGCCCAGCACGTCCGCCAGCACACCCGCGGCGATCTCCTCGCGGGCGTCGCGCGGGGCCCGGGAGGCACCGGCCTCGGGCAGCTCCGGGGCGGGCAGCGCCTTGCGGTCGAGCTTGCCGTTCGGCGACAGCGGCAGCTCGGGCAGCGTCACGAAGAAGCTCGGCACCATGTACTCCGGCAGCCGGTCGCCCGCCCACCCCCGCAGCTCCGCCTCGTCCGGCTCCGGCATCCCGGCCGCCGGGACCACGTAGGCCACCAGGTGCTGGACTCCCGGGGTGTCTTCGCGGAGTTGGACGGTGGTGTGGGTGAGGTGGGGGTGGGTGGTGAGGGTGGTTTCGATTTCGGCGGGTTCGATGCGCAGGCCGCGGAGTTTGATCTGGTGGTCGGTGCGGCCGAGGTAGTGGAGGGTGCCGTCGGGGGTTTGGCGTACGAGGTCTCCGGTGCGGTACATGCGGGCGCCGGGGGTGGTGCTGTGGGGGTTGGCGGTGAAGCGTTCGGCGGTGAGGTGGGGTCGGCTGAGGTATCCGCGGGCGAGTTGGGTGCCGGCGAGGTAGAGCTCGCCGGGGGTGCCGGGGGGTACGGGGTTGAGGTGGTGGTCGAGGACGTAGGTCTGGGTGTTCCAGACGGGGGTGCCGATGGGTGCGGTGGGGTGGGGGTTGTGGGGGGTGGTGGTGTGTGCGGTGACGTCGACGGCGGCTTCGGTGGGGCCGTAGAGGTTCGCGAGCTCCGCGTCGTGCGCGTTGTGGGCGTGGAACCGGTCCGTCAGATCGGTCGTCAGCGCCTCGCCACTGCACACGACCAGCCGCAGCGAGGGCGTTGCGTCGATCGTGTGCTCGGCCAGGTAGGCGCCCAGCATCGACGGCACGAAGTGGCAGACCGTCACCCGCTGTGCGGCGATCAGACCCGCCAGGTACGCCGGCTCCTTGTGGCCGTCGGGCCGGGCGATGACGAGGGGGACGCCCTGGGCGAGGGGCCAGAACAGCTCCCACACGGAGACGTCGAAGCCCGTCGGGGTCTTCTGCAGTACCCGGTCCCGCGCCGTCAGCGCGTAGGCGTGCTGCATCCACTCCAGCCGGTTGACGATGGCCTCGTGCTCGACGAGCACACCCTTCGGCCGGCCCGTCGAACCACTCGTGAAGATCAGGTACGCGGGGTGGTGCGGCCGCAGCGGAGCCGTACGCTCCGATTCCGCGACCGGACCGGCCGCCAGCCCGGCCAGCTCCGCGGCCGTCCCCGGAGCGTCCAGCAGCACCGCGGCCGTCCCGTCGGCCGCCGGAACGGCCGACGCTGACGCCGCGTCGGTCACCAGGCACGCCGGACGCGCGGTCGCCGTCATGTACGCCAGCCGCTCCGCGGGCAGCGACAGGTCGAGCGGGAGGTAGGCGCCGCCGGCCCGGACGACGGCGTGCAGGGCGATGAGGAGGTCGGCGGAGCGGGGGAGGGCGACGGCGACGATGGACTCGGGGCCGACGCCGCGGCCGATGAGGAGGCGGGTGAGCCGGTTGACGGCGGCTTCGAAGTCGGGGCGGGAGGTTTCGGTTCCCTCGAAGACCAGGGCGGGGCCGTGGGCGCGGTCGGCGCCCGCGGCGACCAGGTCGGCGAGGGTGGCCGGGCCGTCCAGTGCCACGGCCGTGTCGTTGAACCCGGACAGGATCTGCTCCCGCTCGGCCCCGTCCATCAGCGCGATCCGCGACAGCCGTACGGAGGGATCCGCGATCACGGAGTCGAGCAGCCGGACCAGACGCCCGGCGAGCACCATCACCGTCGGCTCGTCGAACAGGTCGACGGCGTACCGGATCCCGCACGTCATCCCGATCGGGGTGCGCCGGAACAGCACCTCCAGGTCGAACTTGGCGGCGCCCGCGCCGACCGCCGTCTCCCGCGCCGTCACCGCCCCGCCGAACAGGCCGGCCGGCACGGCCGCCCCGCCCTCGTACGCCACCATCGTCTGGAACAGCGGGTGCCGGGAGAGCGAGCGCTCCGGGGCCACCGCCTCGACCACCGCGTCGAACGGCAGGTCGGCGTGGTCCAGGGCCCCGGTCGCCGCCCGCGCCGTACGCGCCAGCAGCTCCGCGAAGTCCGGGTCCCCGGACAGGTCGGCCCGCAGCACCAGGGTGTTCACGAAGAACCCGACCAGCGGGTCCAGGGACTCCGCCGAGCGCCCCGACGCCGGGAAGCCCAGCGGCAGGTCCTCGCCCGCGCCCAGCCGGTGCAGCAGCGCGGCCACCGCCGAGGACACCACCGCGAACATGGTGGTCCCCGAGGAGGAGGCCAGCGCCTCCAGCCCGGCCACCAGGTGCTCCGGCAGGCCCACCGTCACCGTCCGGCCCTCGTGCGAGGGCACCGCCGGGCGGCCGCGGTCCGCGGGCAGCGTCAGCTCGGCCGGGATCCCGGCCAGCGCACCGCGCCAGTACGCGGACTGCTCGGCTGCCACCGAACCCGGCTGCGAGGCCTCGCCCAGCAGTTCCCGCTGCCACAGCGCGTAGTCGGCGTACTGCACGGGCAGCGGCGCGAACTCGGGCGCCCGGTCCGCGCAGCGCGCCGCGTACGCGTGCGCGAGATCGGCCAGGAACGGACCCGTCGACCACTCGTCGGAGGCGATGTGGTGGAAGAGCACCAGCAGCGTGTGCGCCTCGGGCCCCTCCTCCAGCAGGGTCACCCGGACGGGGAGCTCCCGCTCCAGGTCGAAGGCGTACCCGGCGGCCTCGTCCAGCGCGGCGTCGGCCCCGCCGGCCGGTACGGCCGCCACCGCGAACGGCACGTCCGTCCCACCCGGCTCCAGCACCCGCTGGTACGGGCCCGCCGCGTCCTCGCCGTACACCGTGCGCAGCGCCTCGTGGCGGGCCACGACATCGGCGACCGCCGTCCGCAGCGCGGCCACGTCCAACGGCCCGGTCAGCCGCAGTGCCAGCGGCACGTTGTACGTCGCCGACGCGCCGTCCAGCCGGTCCAGGAACCACAGCCGCGCCTGGGCGAAGGCCATCGGCAGCCGCTCCGGCCGCACCGCCGCCACCGGCTCGGGGCGGCCCGCGCCGCCCCGGCCCGCCAGCCGCTCCGCGAGACCGGCCACCGTGCGCGCCTCGAACACGTCCCGTACCGAGCACGCCGTACCGGCGGCCCGGATCCGGGCGACCAGGCGCGTCGCCAGCAGCGAATGGCCGCCCAGCCGGAAGAAGTCGTCCTCCGCACCGACCGAGGCCAGCCCCAGCACCTCGGCGAACACCGCCGCGATCCGCTCCTCGGCCGCGCCGCGCGGCGCCCGGGACTCCCCGGCCGCCCGCGGGCCCGGCACCGGCAGCGCCGCCCGGTCCAGCTTGCCGTTCACGTTCACGGGCAGCGCCGGCAGCACCACCACCGCGGCCGGCACCAGGTGCTCCGGGAGGACCGCCGCCAGCAGCCGCCGCAGCTCCTCCGGTTCGGCCGAGTCCGCCACCGCGTACCCGACCAGCTCCGGCAGTCCGGCGGCGCCCGGGAGGTCCTCGCGGACCAGCACCGCCGCCGCCGACACCCCCTCCAGCGCGGCCAGCGCCGCCTCCACCTCGCCCGGCTCCACCCGGAAACCGCGGATCTTCACCTGGTCGTCGGCCCGGCCCAGGAACTCCAGCAGACCGTCCGCCCGCCACCGCGCCAGGTCGCCCGTGCGGTACATGCGCGTGCCCGGCGCCCCGAGCGGGTCGGCGACGAACCGCTCCGCGGTCAGCGCGAACCGGCCCAGATAGCCCCGCGCGTTCTGCTCACCGGCCAGGTACAGCTCGCCGGGCACGCCCGCCGGCACCGGACGCAGCCGCGCGTCCAGCACGTACGCCCGGGTGTTGTCCAGCGGCCGGCCCACCACCGGGGACGGGCTGTCGGTCACCCGCGCGACGAGTGCGTCCACCGTGAACTCGGTCGGTCCGTAGTAGTTGACGGTCTCGACGTCCGGGACCTCGCGCAGCTCCGCCCACATGCCGGGCGGCACGGCCTCGCCGCCGAGCAGGAACAGCGGCGGCCGCCACGCGCCGGCCAGCAGACCGGCGTCGAGCAGCTGGCGCCCGTACGAGGGCGTCACGTCCAGGGCGTCGATGTGCTGCTCGCGCACGTACGCGACGACGGCCTCGGCGTCGCGGCGCCCGAACTCGTCGAGGACGTGCAGCTCGTGTCCCGCGACCAGCCACAGCAGCTGCTCCCAGGAGGAGTCGAAGGAGAACGACGCCGTGTGCAGGGCCCGCACCCGCCGGCCGAGCCGGGCCGCGACCGGCCCGTACAGGTCGCGCTCGTGGTCGCGGAAGAGCCGGGTCAGGCCCGCGTGCCGCAGCACCACGCCCTTCGGCACGCCCGTGGACCCCGAGGTGTAGATGACGTACGCGGCGTGCTCCGGGTGCACCGGCACCTGCGGCAGGGGCACGGCCGCGGCGAGCCGGTCCGCGGTCTGCGGGTCGTCGAGCACCAGCGCCGGTACGCCCGGCACGCGCCCGGCGGCGGCCCGCGTGGTCACCACGCACACCGGCGCGGCGTCGCCGAGCATGAAGGCGAGCCGGTCGGCCGGGTGGTCCAGGTCCAGCGGCAGGTATGCCGCCCCCGCCTTCAGGGCCGCGAGCAGGGCGACCACGGTGTCCGCGGACCGGGGGACGGCGAGCGCCACCACGGTGTCCGGGCCGGCTCCGGCGGCGGCGAGCAGCGCGGCCAGCCGGCCCGCCCGCTCGTCCAGTTCGGTGAAGGACAGCCGCTCGGCTCCCGCCACCACGGCGGTGGCGTCCGGGGCGGCGGCCGCGCTCGCGGCGAACACGGCCGTCACCGGCTCCGGGGCGACCGGCCTGCCGGTGGCGTTCCACCGCTCCAGCGCGGAGCGTTCATCGCTGTCCAGCAACTGCCAGCCGGACACGGTCCGTTCGGGGGAGGCGACGGCTTCGGCGAGGATCCGCAGCAGCCGGTCGGTGAAGGCCTCCGCGGTGGCGGCGTCGAAGCGGGCCGTCGCGTAGAACACCTCCAGCTCCAGGCCGGTGCCGTGCGCGGAGTCGGAGAAGGTGACGTCGAGGTCGAACTTGGCGGCGCCCGGGTCGATCCGGTCCACCCGCGCGGGCAGCCCGAACAGCGTGCGCAGGTCCTGGCTGACGGTGCTGTGCGAGACCATCGTCTGGAACAGCGGGTGGCGCACCGGCGACCGCTCGGGAGACACCGCCTCCACCACCGCGTCGAACGGCAGGTCGGCGTGGTCCAGGGCGGCCAGGTCGGCGGCCCGCACCCGGGACAGCAGCTCCGCGAACGTCGGGTCGCCGCTCAGGTCGGTGCGCAGCACGAGGGTGTTGACGAAGAATCCGACCAGGTCGTCCAGCGCGCTGTCGGAGCGGCCCGCGACGGGTGTGCCGAGGACGACGTCCTGGCCCGCGCCGAGCCGGTGCAGGAGGCCTGCGAGCGCCGCGTGGACCACCATGAAGACACTGGTGCCGGTCTCCCGGGCCAGGTGCCGGATCCCGTCGGCGACGTCGTCCGGCACCGGCCGGTGCACCATGGCGCCGGCCGCGGCCTCGGCGGCGGTGGCCGGGCGGGGCCGGTCCGCGGGGAGGTCGAGCTCCGGCGGCGCGCCGGCGAGCGTCCGGCGCCAGTACGCGGCCTGCGCGGCGCCGGTCGACCCCGCTTCGGCGGTGTCGCCGAGCAGCTCGCGCTGCCACAGCGCGTAGTCGGCGTACTGGACGGGCAGCGGGGCGAACTCCGGGGCGCGGCCCGCGCCGCGGGCCTCGTAGGCGCGGGTCAGGTCCGCGAGGAAGGGGCCCATCGACCACTCGTCGGAGGCGATGTGGTGCAGCAGCACCACCAGCACGTCCCCGGCGCCGGAAGCGGGGCGGACCAGGGTCACCCGGACCGGGGCGCCGGCCGCGAGGTCGAAGCGGTGCCCGAGCGCGGCCGCAACCGCGGTCCCGGTGTCGTCCGCGCCTGCGGCCTCCACCACGTGCAGGCGCACTCCGGCGCCGTCCGCCGGCAGCACCCGCTGCGCGGGCACGCCGTCCCGCTCCTCGAACACGGTGCGCAGCGCCTCGTGCCGGGCCACGGTGTCGGTGAGGGCCGCGGCCAGGGCGTCCGCGTCCAGGCGGCCCTCGAACCGTACGGAGAAGGGGATGTTGTAGGTGGTGGACGGTCCTTCCAGCTGGTCGATGAACCACAGCCGCGCCTGCGCGTACGACAGCGGCAGCACGGCCGGCCGGTCGGCCGGGGCGGGGGAGCGGCGGGCCGCCGCCGCGGTCCGGCCGCCCAGCCGGGCGGCGAGGGCCCGGGCGGTCCGGGCCTCGAACACGTCGCGTATCGCGCAGTCGGTGCCCAGTGCGGTCCGCAGCCGGGCGGCCGCGCGGGAGGCCAGGAGGGAGTGCCCGCCGAACGCGAAGAAGTCGTCGTCCGGGGCGAGTCCGGGGGTGTCCAGGACGTCGGCGAGGACGCCGGTGACGATCTCCTCGCGGGCCCCGCGCGGAGCGCGTCCGCCACCGGGTGCACCGGCCGCACCCGCTGCGGGAGCGGGCAGCGCCTTGCGGTCCACCTTGCCGTTGGCGGTCAGCGGGAGCGCGTCCAGCACGACGACCGCGGCCGGCACCATGTAGGCGGGCAGCACCTCGGCGGCGGCCCGCCGGACCGCGACCGGGTCGGGGGAGGAGCCGTCGGCCGCCCGGGTGACGTAGCCGACCAGCATCTGCCGGCCGGGCTCGTCCTCCCGTACCAGGGCCACGGCCCGGCCGGTGCCGGCGGCCGCGGCGAGCGCCGCCTCGACCTCGCCGGGCTCGATCCGGTGCCCGCGCAGCTTCACCTGGTCGTCGGCCCGGCCCAGGAACTCCAGGCGGCCGTCGGGTGTCCGCCGCACCAGGTCGCCGGTGCGGTACATGCGGGAGCCGGCCGGGCCGAACGGGTCGGCGGCGAACCGCTCCGAGGTCAGGGCCGGACGCCCCAGGTAGCCGCGGGCCAGCTGGGCGCCGGCCAGGTACAGTTCGCCGGCGCGGCCGGCCGGGACCGGGCGGAGCGCCGCGTCCAGGACGTGGGCGCGGGTGTTCCAGAACGGCAGGCCGATGCCGGGGACGCCGGTGTGGTCCGCCGCCAGGTCGGCGGAGGTGGCCCACACGGTCGCCTCGGTGGGTCCGTACACGTTGGTGACCGACCGGGCCGTGCGGGCGAGGCGCTCGGCGAGCGCGGCGGGCAGCGCCTCGCCGCCGACCAGCACCCGGGTGCCGGACAGCGCGGCGGGCCGGCCGTCCTCCAACAGGGCGTGCCACAGCGAGGGGGTGGCCTGCATGACGGCGGGCCGGTGCGCGTCCACCAGGGCGGCCAGCGCGGACGGTTCGCGGACCGTGTCGCGGTCGGCGAGGACGATCGTCGCCCCGCACAGCAGCGGGGTGTGGATCTCCAGGACGTGGATGTCGAAGGAGACGGTGGTGACCGCGACGAGGCGGTCCCCGGGGGCGAGGCCGAGCACCTCGGACTGCATGTGCAGGAAGTTGGCGAGGGCCTCGTGCGGGACGACGACGCCCTTGGGGCGGCCGGTGGAGCCGGAGGTGTGGATCACGTACGCGGGGTGGGAGCCGGTCAGCGGGGCGGTCCGGTCGGCGTCGGTGACGGAAACGGCCGGGAGCGCGGCCAGCTCGGCGAGGGTGTCGGGGGAGTCCAGCACGATCCGCTCGGTACCGGGGGCGTCGGGGGCGAGGGCGGCGCTGTCCAGGGTGGTGAGCACGCACACCGGGCGGGCGTCGTCCACCATGAAGCGGAGCCGGTCCGCCGGGTATTCGAGGTCCAGCGGCAGGTACGCGCCGCCCGCCTTGAGCACCGCGAGGAGCGCCACGACCAGATCGGCGCTGCGGGGCAGGGCCAGGCCGACGAAGGACTCGGGGCCGACACCCCGCGCGATCAGCAGGCGGGCCAGCCGGTCGGCCCGCGCGTGCAGTTCCGCGTGGTCGAGGACGGTGTCCCCGGCGATCACGGCGGGCAGCGCGGGGTGGCGGCGCGCGGCCTCCTCGAAGGCGGCCACGACGGGGCCGGCCGGTACGGGACGGGCGGTGTCGCCGCCGGCGGCGACGGCCGCCGCCAGCTCCGCGGGGGCGAGCAGGTCGGGCCGGCCGACCGGGGACCCGGCACCGCCCTCGGCGCAGGCCTGCAGGAAGTGGGCGAACTCGGCGAGGAGCGCGGCCGCCGCGTCCGGGTCGTAGGCGTCGGGGTTGGCGTCCAGCTCCAGCCGGATCCGGCCGTCGGCCTCGTCGTGGTGGACGCCGAGGGTCAGGTCGTCCACGGGGCCGGCGGCGACGTTGTGCACGGTGGCGGGCGCCCCGGCGAAGTCCAGGCCGTAGTCGAAGGCCTTGACGTTGAGCATGGGACCGAACGCGCCGGCCCCCTCCGGGCGGCCGGGACCCAGCTCGCGGCGGATGTCCTCGGCCCGGTGGTGCTGGTGGCGGCGCAGACCGCGCACCCCGGCGGCGACGTCGGCGACCAGTTCGCCGAACGGGGTCCCCGGCCGCACGGCGACCCGCAGCGGCAGCACGTTGACCACCATGGCCGGGACGCGCAGCGCCGCGGAGCCCAGGCGGGCCATGGCCGGCAGGGACAGCACCACGTCGCGGGCCCCGCCCGCCCGGTGCAGCCAGGCGGCGAACGCCGCGGTCACGGCGTCGGCCCAGCTGGCCCGCACGGAGCGGGCGGCGGCCAGCAGCAGGCCGGTCGGTTCGGGACCGAGCTCGGCGTGCGCGCGCAGGAACGAGTGCGCCGCGGGGTGCGCGGCGCCGCTCAGCGGGGCCGGCTCGGGCAGCTCCGCCAGCCGCTCCCGCCAGTAGGCCCGGTCCGCCGTGTGGCGGTCTGAGCCGAGGTAGGCGGCCTCCTCGTCGAGGATCGCCGACAGGCCGGGGAAGGGGGAGGGGCCGGGCTCGCGGCCCTCGGCGAGCGCCGTGTAGACCTCGGCGGTGCGCCGGGAGACGAGGGAGAACCCGTAGGCGTCGAGGGCGATGTGGTGGACCCGCTGGTACCAGAGGGTCCGGTCCGGGGCGACCCGGTGCAGGCTGAAGCAGTGGAGCGGGTCCTTCGCCGGGTCCGCCGGGGTGGCCATGTCACGGCGCATCAGGGACAGCGCGGTGCCGTACGGGTCGTCCTGGCCGGTGTGGTCGAGGACCGGGACGACCACCGGCCCGGCGTCCGGACCGGGGCGGGTCAGCTGGTACGGCTCCCCGGCGGCGTCCTCGGCGAAGGTGACGGTCAGCGCCTCGCACTCGGAGACGGTGCGGCGCAGCGCGGTGGTGAACAGGTCGGGGTCCAGGGGGCCCTGGATCTCGACGTACTGGCCGACGTTGAAGACCGGGGACTCCGGGTCGAGCCGCTGGCCGTACCAGACGCCGGTCTGGGCCCCGGTGAGGGGGAGACGCTGGGGGGTGCGGTCGCTCATGGGTGGTGCTCCAGTGGTCGTCGGCAGGACCGGGACGGCGGTCGGCCGGGGGTGTGAAGGGCGGCGGAGGGGATCAGACGCGCGGGGCGGCCGGGGCGTCGGCCGCGTCCGCGGCGCCGGGCGGCGCGTCGTCGTCCGCGCCGGGCGCGGGGAGGGTGGCCTTGCGCAGTCCGGGTACGGCGACCGCGACCGCGACGGCGGCGGCGGCGCAGATCGCGCCGTTGAGGATCGCGGCCCCGGCGGGGCTGAACCAGCGGGCGATCGCGGCGACTTCGGCGTCGCCGACGATGTCGCCGCTGGTGCCCTGGGCGGTGATCACGCTGACGATGCGGCCGCGCATGTGGTCCGGCGTGTGGTGCTGCACCAGGGCGTACTCGAGGATCTCGTACACGGTTCCGGCGGCGCCGCCGACGGCCAGCAGGGCGAAAGCGAGCACGGGGTCGCCGCTCAGCCCGAAGCCGAGGGTGGCCAGGCCGCCGGTGAACGCGGCGGCCAGCAGCAGCCGTCCGGGGCGGGCGGCCCGGCCCAGCCAGCCGCTGGTGGCCGAGACCAGGACGGCGCCGACCGCCGGGGCGGTGTAGAGCAGGCCGAGCATGACCTCGCCGCCGTCGAACCGGCGGTCCACCATCTCCGGGAACAGCACCACGGGCACGTTGAAGACCGCGGTCACGCCGCCGAGCAGGACCAGGCCGCCCACCACGCGGTCGCGCAGGGCGAAGCGGAAGGCCGCAAGCGGGGACCGGAAGCGCTTGCCGTCACCGTCCTCCTCGTCCTCTGCGACGCCGGGGGGCAGCGGGCGGACGCGGGTGATCAGCAGGGTGGTGAGGGCGGTGGTGACCGCGGTGAAGGCGAACACCGGCGCGGGACCCCACGCGGCCAGCAGCACGCCGCCCAGGAACGGCGCGCTGATGGAGCCGATCTCGCCGGTGAGGGACATGAGCGCACCGGCGGCCGGCAGCTGGTCGTCGCGGACCAGGCCGGGAGCGGCGGCCATCAGCGCGGTGACGCTGACGCCGGTCGCCAGCCCGTCCCAGGCGACGCACAGCTGGATCGCCCACAGGGTCGGTTCGGGCAGGTAGGCGTTGACGGCGAGGCCCGCGAAGGCGAGCGCGGCGGCGCCCCGCGCCCACAGGATCAGCGTGCGCCGGTCCGTACGGTCCGCCATCACGCCGCCCCACAGCGAGCCGATCAGCACGCTGACGCTCATGATCATGCTGACCACGGCCACCTGGAAGGTGGACCGGCTCATGCCCCACACCTGCGCG
>NZ_SSBM01000055.1:0-34310 GCF_004795115.1 Streptomyces sp. A0592 | reverse complement strand
CAACCGGCTCAAACACCACCGGGCCGTCGCCACCCGCTACGACAAACGCGCCTACGTTTTCCACGGCACCATCACCACAGCAGCCATCAGACTCTGGCTCCGCGCATGATCCGCCGGACAGAACCTAACCGGGTGCAACATCTTCGAACGGGTCTTCCACATGTTCGTGCAGGTCTTCGCCGTCTTCGTACTGAGCCAGCGCCAGCCCGAGACCGAACCAGGTCGCCGGCCACGTAGCGACGAAGATCCCCCACCGGTCCGCCCGGTCGATACCTGCCGACTCCACCTTCAGCGACGTCACCCACGAGGCGACCGACAGCCCGATCGTCAGACAGGCAACGGTGTACGCGTGCTCGCTCCGCAGGCCCTTGTCGTGCAGCAACTTGACGATCATGGCGCTCCTCGGGATCCGACGACGTAGCCTCCACCGTCCCCCACACGCCACCATCACGCATCTGCTACTCGGCCCTCACGCTGTTGAGCTACCTCCTGCGGGCGGCGCCGCACCGGTGCGCAGCGGTGAGCTGGGGCCGGGCCGGCGGCGACCGGAGAACTGCGGCGCTCCCGTGGCCGTGCCCACGCCGGGGCCGGGGTTGGGCCAGGGCTGCGGGCAGGCGGGCTTTGATGTGGGCCACAGCGGTGGCGCGGCCGGCGGCCGCGGATGAATGCCGCTGCTCGGCGCAGGCGGGGCGGCTGCAGGAGATGCGTACCGCTGCACTGTCACTTCCGGCGGAGTCCAGGCGCACCCGTACAACGGCGCCCCGGTACCCGTTCGCCCCACTCGCTCACCGCGGCCTGCGTCATCCCGGCTCCTCCCGTCCGACGCCGATCAGGGCTCGCCGCCGATTTCCGCCATGCCGGGCGGTGTGCAGACGGTATGAGGTCACCGTATTGGGCACAGATGCAGATAACTGGCGAATTCGCCCGTCTAGGGCCGCGTCACTCACGCAGCAGCGTCAGGCGGTCGGCCGTATCCGCAGGCAGACCACGGCCCTGGCCCCGCGGCACGCTGGCACGGGACGGGGTGCGCATCCGCGGGACCGTCGCGGTGTGCCCGCGATGGCGTCGCCGAGACCGACCGGCTTGCGAGACTCGCTGCGCCGGCTGCAGGGCGGCTTCCCCGCGGCAGCGACCGTCTTCGGAGATGGCAGGACCGCCGATTGGGTACTGGGGGCCATGAGGCCGCCCCACGCCTCTCCCCCAGCGGGGCCGCCTGTCGGTTTCCCGCTCCGGTGGTGCAGCGCCGGGCGTCTACCGGCCGTGCCCTGCGGTCTTGCCCAGGGCGGGATGCGGCCGGGAGACGGCCGGTGTGCCGGGTGGGTGGTCAGCGCGGGGAGGGTCGCGCCCAGAAGGCGCCGACCAGGGCGGTGCCCCGTGGCCTGCTGCCAGTTCGTGTCGGTGGCGCAGCCTTCAGCGCCACGAGCGGCTCCTTCCCCGCGGCGGGGGCGGCGGCCGCGGCGACGGGAGCGGGGTGTTGGCGGCGGCCGCGGTGACGGCCGCGCCTACAGGCACCCGGGCGCGGAAGCCGGTACCGCCACCGCCGGACGAGCGCGGGACCGGGGCCCCCCGGGCGGTGGCGGCACCCGGCGGCAGTCGGAGCGGGGGCGGGCACGCGGGCGGCGTCCGGAGCCGGGACGCGGGCATCAACCGCGGCCGCGGGCGCAGCAGGTACGACGCCCGGCGCCCCCTTCCCGACTGCGGGAGCCGCCGCCGGGGACGGTGGTTGGGCGGCGGTGGTGACGGCAGCGACGGCCTGATCGACACCGGGCCCTCGTGGCGTGGGCGTGGAGGAGGATCCGGGCGACATCGATCCCGCGGGCATCGAGGCGACCCATGTCGGCGGCGATGCACGGCCGTGCCGGGGACGCGAGGATCACGCCGCGGACCACACCCGGGGCGTCGCGTCGCCTTCAGGAGGCCGGCCCGCCGGTCGGTGCCCTCCGCCTTCGTCCGGGCCGCGTTGGCGACCACCGCCTGGTGGACCCCGGCGGTCATGCGGCCCATCTGCGGCAGGAACACCCCGAGGTCGACACCGGCCTGCTGGAGACCGGCGAACTGGCGGGCCGTCACCGGCCAGTCCGCGCCCTCCATCAGTCCGGCCAGGATGTCGTCGCCGATGACGCCGCGCAGCTGGTAAGCCGACCAGCCCGGCACCACCCTCTCCGCCACCTCGCTGAGTTCCTCCTCCTTGCCCGGGATCCCTTTCTGGGTGGCGGCGTCGTTGATGGTCGTCACGAACCGGTAGGCCATCGCGGCGGTCTGCGCGGCTTGGTGGTCGGGGGCCGGTCCCCGGTCATGCCGGCTGCTTCGCGCAGCAGGACGCCGGCTTCGGCGGCGGCTTTCGCCTGCGCGCGGAAGGCCTGTGCGCGGTGCCATTCGGCTGCGGCCTCCACCGCTTCCACGAGCGCGATCAGCAGGGTGAGGACGACCGCGGCGCCGCCGCCCCGGGCCGCGCGCGGCGCGCGTTCCAGGGCGCGGGTCGATGGGCGCCAGCCGGCTCGGGCGCGGGCGCCGGAGGGTTCGGGCGGCCTGCTCGAAGACGTCGGCCGCCCGCTGGACGCGGTCGCGCACCAGTGCCGGGGCTCGGGGGGGTGCCCCTAATTCCTTCGTAGGGACCGCAGTGGCAAAGTAAGGTCCGGCCAGGCGACGTGACGGCAAGCGTTGCGAGGGGCGACGTGCGCGGCTGGCTCTCCCGGGGACAGCCGCGGCCCCGCCGCCAAAATCCCAGCAGGCCCGCTCCCGGGGCGCGTCGCACCGGCAGACCCGCTGTCGGCACCCGATCGCCACACAGCGCCCAGCAGCCAGGTGGGCGGCTGCTCAGGTGGCGCGGTGGGCGGCGGTGGCGTCGCGAAGTGAGCGGCATAGCAGCCGCGTGGGCCTGCCCCGGGGAGGGTGGCCGATGACGCGATCACCGTTTCAGGACTTGCCGATCGGAGCCTACGAAGTGGGCGAGTCAGCCCATCCGGAGGGGCTCCCTGACGATGGCATTTTTATTGGGCCCGGTGAGATTTGTGCGGGGGCACACGAAGCCGCGCTGTTGCCGACAGGGTCCGGCCCGTCGATCGGCGGACACGTTGCAGCGGCCCGTCGGAGAGCGCTCGCAGGACGGGGCCGGGCTCGGCGTCGGGGGTGAGTGTGATGTCGAGGTGCGTTTCGGGATGGCGGGAGGAGCCCTCCATTCGCGCTCGTGCTCGCTGGATGCCGGGCAGGTGGCCGGCATCGGCGGCGATGGCGTCGCTGAGGGCGCCCTCGTGCAGTTCTACGCCGTCCAGTGCCGGGGCTTCTTCCAGTGACAGGTCGCCGGGGTGGGAGCGGCGGAGTTGTGCCAGAAGCCACCACAGAGCAAGCAGCGTGATGATGGCCAGTGCGGCGATCACGGTCGGCCACCACCATCCTTCGTTCGTCCAGTGGGTGCGGTCGGAGTCATCGAGAAGGACCTCGTCGGGAGCGGCGAGGGGCCAGCCGGCCGGCGGCGTCAGTGGCATGCGCCGGTACAGGTCGAAGCTTCCCGCCAGGGCCAGCAGGCCGATGCCGAGCAGAACAGCCCCTGTCAGGGTCAGCAGGGCCCGGTTGACGACGGATTTCCTCTTCATGGGATCTCCTTCTGCCCGTGCGGCGCCTCCGGCCGGCTAGGGGCGATGCGGCCTTACCTGGACCTTGAGCGATGGGGGGCGGGCGAGGGCCAGTCGGTCAAGTTCCTCGCGCAGCCGGGTCTGCAGGTCAGCCTTCACGTCAGCTGGAGGCCGGAAGCGTACATTGGCTCGCGCTGTGACGCGGTATCGGAAGAATCGCCGGGGGATCCGCACCTTGGCGGCGCTGACTCCAGGGACAGACATCGCGGCGTCGCGCAGCCGTAGTTCTGCGGCCTTGCGGTCCAGTACGGCGTGCAGTTGCGCATCGGAGGTCTCGAGGGGCAGGCGGCGGCGCAAGCCGGGGCTCAGCGCCAGGACGATCAGCCAGAGCCCCAGGGCGGCGGCAATGGCGCCGCCGGCTTGCAGGATGGTGTCGTCGAGCGGGCGGGAGGCCAATTCTTCGGCGAGATGCCGACGCCATGCGGCGGCGGGCCAGCCGGCCCGGACCCTGATGATGTCGAACAGCAGGGTGCCGGCCGCGGCCGCGATGGCCAGGGCCGTGACTGCGGCGGGGATCCGGCGCTCGGACCACGGGCGCCGAGCAGTCGGCCGCGGTCCGGCGGAAGGCTGTTTGGTGAGCACCTCCACCGTGCGGGAGGTGGCCGCGTCCGTTGCTGGGGGCTGCTCGTTAGAGGCCGGGGGGTGTTGGTCGCGTTCCATGGCCGGCTTCCTTCCCGGCAGGGGGTGGCTGCGGCTCACTGCACGCGGCGGTGTTCCGGGCCGGCAGCGGGTGCCAGGTGTTCGATGGCGAGGGTGACTTCGGTGACGCGCATCCCGGTCAGATGGGCCACCCGCTCGCCGACGTACTGCTGGACGTGGCGGGAGGCTCCGGCGAGGTCCGTCGGGTAGGGGAGGTCCAGGGTCAATCCCAGCCGGGCCGTGCCACTGCCCACGGTGGCCGATGCACGGGGAGGGGCCAGAAGCGCCGAGGCTGCGGCCGTGTCCGTGAGGGATGTCAAGGCTTCCTGTGCGGCGCGAGCCGCGATGCGGGCGACGACCTTGTCGGGGATGACGGTGGCCCCGCGTTCGGCAGCCGGCAGCGCTGACCGGGGGGCCCCTGCTGCTGCGGGGTGCGCATTCACTGCCGGTTCCGCGAACGCGTGAAGTCGGACAGTTCTAGGTCGCCTTGCAGCATGCGGCCGATGATCAGGCCCAGGAGGCCCAGGAACGCCACGAGCAGGAATGCCCAGAAACCGCCGAAGAATGCGGCGAAGCCGAGAGCCATGCCGGCTACGAGGCCCGTGGTTGCTGCGTTCATTTCACTCACCTGTCCTTCCGTCGCTGGGGGGTTCGACGATCACTCCACACGTCCCCCGCCTTCCTGGTCGTCTTCCTCATCAGGAAGGTGGACGTCGTCGACGGCGATGTTGACTTCGACGACCTCGAGGCCGGTCATTCCTTCCACGGCCGTGATCACGCTGGTGCGGACGTCTGCGGCAAGGTCCGTGATGGAGACGCCGTACTCCACCACCACGTCGAGGTCGATGGCGGCCTGGCGTTCGCCCACTTCGACCTTTACTCCGCGGGCCACGCTGGGGCTGCCGGAGACCTTGTCGCTCACCGCCCCGAGCGTGCGGGCCATACCGGAGCCGAGGCTGTGGATACCCGGCACCTCGCGGACGGCCATGCCCGCGATCTTCTCGACCACGCTGTCCGCGATGGTCGTACGGCCCCGTGTCCCGGCCGCCGCGCCTGCGCTGACCTGGCCGGACAGGGACTTGCCCACCAGGTGCGACTCACTCCCGCCCGTGGCGGGGCTGCTGGTGTCCGACATGAGGACCTCCCCAGGGGTATCCGGGTCTGCGGCGCCGGTAACGGCGCCCCTCTATGTGTTGGACACCTCGGACGGACATTCCTCACGCGACAGCGCCTACCATCGAAAGGTACGGACGCAGGCGCCCGCACAGCGCCTTCGTCGGGAGGCGAGCGGCATATGCGCAACCGGACCGGTCCCTGGCCCCAGTCCGCCGCGGACGTCTTGCCGCGCCGCCCCCCGCTCCCCTCCACCGGCGGCGGTGCCGCGGAGCAGGAAGCGACCCGCACCCTGAACGACAGCCTGCTGGCGATTCGGGCCGCAGAGGGGGACGAGGACGCCTTCGCCGTCCTGGTTCGCCGGCACACCAGCCGCCTGCTCGCCCTCTCCCAGCAGCTGCTCGGTAACCGCCCGGATGCCGAGGACGCCGTTCAGGAGGCCTTTCTCAGCGCGTGGCGGCGCCTGCCGGAATTCCAGCACACCGCTACGTTCGGTACCTGGATGTACCGCATCGTGATTAACCGATGCCTCAGCACCCTGCGCCGTCGGCCCCCGCTCCTGCCGCTCGACGGTGTTCCCGAGCCCGCCGCCGCGGACGCGGACAGCTCACCGTCCCGCAGGGCAGAGATCGACGCGGCCGCAGCCGCTCTGACGGCAGCCCTGCAACGTCTGAGCCCCGAGCTGCGGGCGTGCTGGGTGCTGAGGGAACTGCACGGCCTGCACTACGAAGAGATCGCCCACGTGACGGACAGCAGTGAGCAAACGGTGCGCGGCAGGCTCTTTCGCGCACGACGCGCTTTGACGGAGGCGATGCGGCCATGGCGCTAGGCAATCCGTACCCCTCCTGCAACGGCCGGCCCGCGAGCCGGGATGCCACGCCTTCTGCGTCCGGCGAGGCCGAGCTGCTCGCCGGTGCGGAGCTCCTGCCGTGCGGACGCCCGCTCGGCCGTTCCTGGCAACAGGCCCGCGACCCTTCCGGCCCCCCGGATCCGCACCGCAGCAGCTGCCCCCACTGCCGCGAGGCCGTCGAAGGGCTGACTGCCCTGGACGGTGCGACCCGCGCGCTGCGCGCGAAGGAACAACCCGACATCCACGGGCTCGCCAACCGGATCATCAACGCGGTGCGCGGTGAAGTGCGCCTGGGCTCCATGCTGCTTCTCGACGACCCCGGCCACGACCTGCGCATCGCGGAAAGTGCCGCCGCGAAGGTGCTGCGCCGGGCAGCGGACACCGTGCCCGGCGTTCGCGCCGCCAGTTGCCGCATCATCACCTCGAAGGAGCGCACCGCCCATGCGGTCACCATCACCCTGGCGGTAACCCTGGACCGGCCTCTGCCAGGACGAGCCGAGGCGGTCCGCGAAGCCGTGCTGGAACGAGCCGAGCACGCCCTCGGCCTCACCGTCACCACCGTCAACGTGGAGATCAACGCCGTACTGGAAACCTTCCCCCTGCGGGATGACGAGCTATCCGAAATGAGCGGACGATGACCACCCTTGCCGGAGCGGCCCTCTCCCAGGCTGCGGCCCGGGCCGCTCTCGATGTTCCCGGCGTGATCGCACTCCAGCCGGCTCTCGGCGAACGGCTGGCGCTCGCAGCCGCACGCGCGTACAAGGCCATGACTTCGGGCGTCGATGGAGCCCGCGGGACGCAAGGAGTCCGCGGCGAACTCGACCCCGACGGCACCTGGCACCTGGAGGTGCGCTGCATCCTCGACAGCGACCATCGCGTCGTCGATGTCGCCCGCCAGGTCCGCGCAGCCGTCCGGGCAGCCACCACCGGTTACCTGACCCGGAACGTCATGGGGCCGACGCCGACCAGCACCGTCAAGGTCGTAGTGAGTGTTACCCGCACGATGTAGCCCGAGGCTTCGTGCGGTCGCATGATGTGGGCACTGTAGGGCGGGTGTGAGCGACGTCGCCGGCAACGACCCCCAAGGCGGCGCAGGTCCAGCTGCCGATGGCAGCCCGCCGGAACATCAGCCGGCTTTCTGGAGCCTTGACTCACACGCGGCACCCCATGCCGATAAGCGAACGCAAGTTCCAGGAAGCCAGCTCATGGCGCCCGACCGTAGCAGCGCACGGTCGCCCGCTTCCCTGCATTTTCCCCGCATGCCGCCAGGCCTGCGCTCATGCCGGACAGGCCGGCGATCACCCGATCGAGACTCCCGTTCGATCGGCAGTCTCCGTGATCGGTGTGGCAACGGCTTCTGACGGCGGCGTCGTTGTCGCCACGGCATGTCCTGCTGGCCACGGCCGGCCCGGCATGCGCCGTCCCGGCCACGGTGGCGCTCGAACGGCTCCGCAGCGGCGCGTACTACCCCCGGACGTGGTAGCCGGAGCGGCCATGGCCCGGCCGCGTCCGCCTTACTTCGGGCGGCACCCCGCCTCCTGGTGCGCCAGTTGGGTTGCCCCCACTCAGGCGGGTGACCGGTTCCTTGATGGGTAAGCGCGCCGTGACAACGGCGTGCACATCAACCCGGGAGGGATGTGTCATGGCGGCACGTTTCGAGGACCGGCACCAGGTCGGCAAGGGATATCACTTCGTTCTGATCGCCACGAATGGGCAGGTCATCGCAACCAGCGAGCACGACGAGACCCACCGGTCCTGCCTGAACGGCATCGACTCTGTCAAACGCAACGCCGATGCCCCCATTCAGGACGACACCAACACCAAATAGGGCCGTTGACCGGCGCGGCACCGCACTGGCGATACGAAGGGCGGCCATCGTGCAGCCATGCGGCCATAACCGACGAAGCATGCAGAGAAGGTGAAGAGCAGATGGACGCCGTTGGACGGCACCAGGGCCCCGGTAAGGCCGAGGAATCGGTGGGCGACCTCGGTGCACAGGCCTCGCAGCAGATTTCGGAGCTGGTCCGCGAGGAGATGCAGCTGGCCCGGGCAGAGATGACCCAGAAGGGCAAACGCTTCGGCGTGGGCGGCGGCCTGTTCGGCGGGTCCGGCCTGGTCGGCTTCCTGGCCGCGCAGGCCCTGGTCGCCGCTGTCATCGCAGCCCTGGCCCTGCTCCTCCCACTGTGGGCTTCGGCCCTGATCACCGCCGCCCTGCTCGCGGCCGTCGCAGCGGTGATGGCCGCGGCCGGGAAGAAACAGATAGGCAAGGCCGGCACCCTCACACCGGAGCAGGCCATCAACAGCGTCAAGGCCGACGTGGTCGAGATCAAGGAGGCAGCACACCGATGAGTACCCCTTCCCCGGGCGCCAAGGACCCGTCGCCCACTCCCGAGGAGCTGCGCGAGCAGGTCGAGCACACCCGCGAGGAGCTCGGCCAGACCGTGGAGTCGCTGGCAGCCAAGGCCGACGTCAAGGCGCAGGCCAAGGAGAAGGCGGCCGAGATCAAGGAACAGGCCGCCGAGAAGGTCCGCATGGTCAGCGACCAGATCCACGACAAGGCGGCGCACGCCACCCAGCTGGTCAAGGACAAGACGCCCGATCCCGTCCTGGACAAGGCGGCCCAGGCCGCCACGCAGGTCCGCGAGGCCGCAACCCGAGCCGGGCAGCTTGCCGCCGAGAAGGCCCCGGAGCCGGTACGCGAGAAGGCCGAGTCGGCCGTGAACACGGCGAAGGCCAACCGCACTCCCCTGATTGCCGCGGCGGCCTTGTTCGTCGTCTACCTCTTGGTGCGCCGCAGCCGCAGGTGCCGGTGAGAGCATCCAAGATCGCCTACAAGTCGGGCGGCCCTTTGAAAGCTGCGCGGCGATCATGCCGCTCCGCACCGAGCACCAAAGCCCTGATCGCCGCAGCCGGCAGGGCGCGATCGTCGCCGTCGTCAAGGGCGCCGTCGACCGGTCAGGCGCAGCCGCCACCCGGCGCCTGAAGGATACTTGGCCCGGCTGACCCATCCGAGGAGGGCGCCGGCCTCGCCTTGAGGGCCGGCGTCGCCGGGCCCCTGGAGAACACGATGGAGGAAGCCGTGGCCGCGCACCGCAGGCTGCACGCCCTCACCGCCGCCGCTCTCGCCGCCGCCGTGCTGGTCGCATGTCGGCGGGCTACCCGTGCGGTACGGGACACCCACGGCGCCGACGCCGCCAAGGCCCCCTGGCGACGCACGGCTCCCCCACCCCGCAGCGCGGACGCTGCCCCCGACCGCGTGGCCGAGCTGCACACCGCGTTCCTGGACCCGAGTCTGCGGGAAACCGACGCCCACCTCGAGCAGTACTGGAACAAGCTCACCTATCTGTACCCGCACGAAGACAGCGAGCGCAGGCACAGGTAGGCGCGCAGCGATATCGACTCGCCCTGGCCGGCAGCTGCAGCACGGCCGTACCGTGCGGAACACTGGAAGGGGACTCGCGATGGCCGGTCTGAGGCTGGGCCCGCTCTTGCGTCACGTGGACTGGGAGGCTGGCACGAGCGCAACGGTGTGGGTAGAGACCGACCAGGCCGGCACGGTGGAAGTCCGGTGCCCGGGAGGCGGCGGTGGTTCGGCTCCCACGTTCTGCGTCGTCGGCCACCACTACGCACTGGTGGTCGTCACCGGACTCGCCCCCGGATCCGCCACGCCTTACGAGGTACTGCTCGAAGGCGAGCGGGTGTGGCCCCTCGCGGACTCGCCTCAGCCGCCAAGCACCATCCACACGCCGCCGGTCCCGGCGACGGGCGCGGTGGTGGCTTTCGGCTCGTGCCGGTGGGCGGCACCTGCCGTGGGTGAGCCCGATCCGGTGGGCCCCGATGTCCTCGACACCCTCTCCGCCCGGCTCGCGGCCGACCCGGAGGCCGAGCGCCCGGACGTTCTCCTTCTCCTCGGCGATCAGGTGTACGCGGACGAGACGTCCGCAGACACGCGCGCCTGGATCGCACGGCATCGGCGGGCCGCCGGCACCGGCTCCGCAGCCCCGCCGGACCAGGTCGCCGACTACGAGGAGTACGCCCACCTGTATGACGAGTCCTGGGGCGACCCCGAGCTGCGCTGGCTGCTCTCGACCGTACCCAGCTGCATGATCTTCGACGACCACGACGTCATAGACGACTGGAACACCAGCGCCGCCTGGGTAGACGACATGCGGGCGACGCCCTGGTGGCACGAGCGGATCACCAGCGGCCTGATGTCGTACTGGGTCTACCAGCACCTCGGGAACCTCTCCCCCGCCGAACTCGCCGAGGACGAGCTGTACACGGCGGTGCTGGCGGCCGACGACGGCACGGAGGTGCTGCGCGCGTTCGCCGAACGCGCCGACGCCGACCCCGCGGCGGTGCGCTGGAGCTACCGAAGGGACTTCGGCCGCACCCGGCTGCTCATGGTCGACACCCGGGCTGCGCGGGTACTGGAGGAGCAGCACCGGGCCATGCTGGACGCCGAGGAGGCTGCCTGGCTGCGGACGCAGGCGTTCGATGGCCTCGGCAGCGTCGACCATCTGCTGGTCGGGACCTCGCTCCCGTGGTTGCTGCCCCCGATGGTCCACTTCGCGGAGGGCTGGCACGCGGCGCTCTGTCGGGGCGAACGCGGACCGCGCTGGGCGCGCTTCGGTGAGTGGCTGCGTCGGCGGGCGGACCTGGAGCACTGGGCGGCGTTCACCTCATCGTTCGAAAAGCTGACGGAGACGGTCGCCGAGGTGGGGAGGGCCGACACCGCCCCGGCGACGGTGTGCGTGCTCTCCGGCGACGTCCACCACGCGTATGTGGCGGAGCCCGTCTGGACCGCCGGACAGCAACCGCGTTCCTATGTCTTCCAGTTCACCTGCTCACCGCTGCATAACTCGGTGCCCGCAGCCATACGGGCCGGATTCCGTTTCGGCTGGAGCCGGGTCGCCAAGGGGATCGGGCATCTCCTCGCCCGCCACGGACGGGTCGCAAGACCGGCGGTCCGGTGGGAGCGCACCGGCGGACCGTGGTTCGGCAACCAGCTGATGACGCTTACACTGCGCGGACGTACGGCGCGATTGCGGCTGGAGAGGGCCTCGGCGGGTGCCAAGCGAGGACGCCGCGGGACCGACCGCGCGGGAGCGCGGCTCATCGGCGTCTTCGACCGCAGTCTGACGGACAAAAGTTGACGCCCCGCCGGGCGCCGTTCTCACCTGTAGCCAAGGACGCCCTCAGGTGGGCGTCCCAGACGACGAACTCGCCGTCGAGGAGCTGGTCCGCAGGCAGGCCGCTGGGTTCTGTCGTCAAATGTCACGCCCACATCAGGAGTGACGCGAGGGTGACTGCTGCGTCGTAGGAGTCGGCGGTCTTGTCGTACCGGGTGGCGATGCCACGCCACTGCTTCAAGCGGTTGAAGCACCGTTCCACGACGTTGCGGTGCTTGTAGACCTGGCGGTCGAAGGCCGGCGGGCAGCCTCCGCGGCTGCCTCGTCGGGCCCGGTTGCGGACCTGATCGGCCCGCTCGGGAATCGTGTGGGCGATACCTTTGCGGCGGAGCCAGGTGCGGATCGCCCTCGAGCTGTAGCCCTTGTCGCCCAGGACGTGATCGGGCCGGACCCGGGGCCGACCCGGTCCCATCCGGGGCACGATCGCCTCCATCACGGCGGTGAACCGCGTGCAGTCGTTGGTGTTGCCGCCACGACGAAAGCGAGCGGACGGCCCCGCCCGTCACAGGCCAGATGGATTTTGCTGGTCAGGCCGCCTCGGGACCGGCCGAGGGCCGGGTCGCGAAGCCCCCTTTTCGAGCCCCGGCTGCATGCTGGTGGGCCCGGGCGACGGTGGAGTCCACCGACACCAGCCACTCGACGTCGCCCGCCGCGTCCGCCTTCGCTTGAGCGGCCCGCAGCATGTGCACTGCGCTCGCGGACGCCGGGCACGCCAGATTGCGCGACGCCGCTGCCTCGTGGACCCGGCTGCGTGCGAAGGACGGCGAGGTCATCGACACGGAGGTCGCCGACGCGATCGTGGGTGATCTCGCTGCTCTCGTCAGAAGAGCCCGGCGCCAGAACCAGGAGGTCTACTGCTGGGTCGCGTAGCAGTTCATGTCCGAAGCCAGATCGCCACGGCCGCCGCGATGGCTGTGCCGAGGAAGACGTAACCGCGCTTGTCGTAGCGAGTGGCGACCGCCCGGGACTGCTTCAGGCGATTGATCGCCCGCTCGATGGTGTTGCGCTTCTTGTAGCGGTCCTCGTCGAAGCCTGGCGGCCGTCCACCGCGGGCGCCTTTGCGCAGGCGGGCCGCCTGGCTGTCGGTCTTCTCCGGGATGGTGTGGCGGATTCCCCGCCGTCCCAGGTAGTCGCGGACGGCGCCGTTGCCGTAGGCCCTGTCGGCCGCGAGGCTGTCGGGCTTCTTGCGTGGTCGTCCCCGGCCCGGTCTGGGCACTCGGATCTTCTCCAAGACCGACTCGAATTGGGTGCAGTCAGCTCGCTGACCTGGGGTGACGATCGGGGACAGCGGGCGGCAGCCATCCGCGCTCAGGTGGAGCTTGCTGGTGAACCCGTCCCGCGAGCGACCCAGGCCTTCACCTCCAGCACCACCTCCACCAGGCGGGCGACCAGACTCTGCCACGGTGTCTCGTCCTGGTGTTCCATGCCTGCGGCCCCCTTTGATCCCGGGACCGGCGGCGGATCGGTGCGGGCGCCGGCCGCGTGCGGATGCGCGCGGACGATGGTGGAGTCGACCGCGATGTCCCAGTCGATCTCGCCTGTGGCGTCGGCCGCGGCTTGGACCTGCTGGAGTAGACGTTCCCAGGTGCCGTCGGCCGACCACAGACGATGGTGTTCGTAAGCGGTCTTCCACGGCCCGAACCGTTCGAGCAGATCACGCCATTGCACCCCGGTCCGCACCCGGTGCAGAATCCCGTCGATCACCTGCCGGTGATCTCGCCACCTGCCACAACGCCCGTTGCCGACCGGCAGGAACGGCCGCAGCCGTTCCCACTCGGCATCACTCAGATCGCCCCGCCCCATGCCCACAGGAGCGACTCGGGCACGGAGCAGTCACATGATCGGCCGGACAAGTCCTAGAGGCGATGCCGAGACCGGCAAACATCTGTGCGTTCTCGGGATCCTCACGTCCTGGTCGGCTGCGGTGCCGACGGGATTCGAACCCGCGAGACAGATGGAAGCAGGTCCGCTCCGTCCCCATCACTCGCCGTGGGCGGGACCTCGCCCACGGCGATCGCAATAGACCGCTCTGCCACGGCACCGCAACCTGCGGAAACGCGCGCACTCCCGCTCTGCCCAAGCGTATAGACACCGTTCTCCGCGGACGAATCCTTTCCGGGCGCCAGCAACTGCTCCCGCAGGTCCACAGAAGGTGTGCCAGAGCCCGTTTTCGTGGACAAAGCCAGCGTGGGCATACTGCCCCACCGTCTGCTGTAGCTCGGCGAATCACGAGATCACCGTCAGCACGATCTTGCCTTGGATGTGGCCCTGCGCGGCCCGCCTGTGTGCGTTGGCCGACTCGGACAGCGGGTAGGTGCTGTCCACCCCGACCTGGAGCTTGCCCTCGTCGAACAGGCTCCCGATCTAGGCGAGCTGGGGGCCGTTGGAACGCACCTGAACGTACGAGTCCGTGATGCCCACACGTGCCGTCTCTTCCGGGTCGTACTGGGCGAAGAACATCGGAAGTGGCGCCGCCGCGTTTGAGCACGGTCAGGAAGCGTGAGCTCTCCGGGCCACCGACGGTGTCGATCACCAGGTCGACGCCGCGGACCACGTCCGCGGCCTGCGTCACGGTGTAGTCGATGATCTCGTCGGCGCCGAGCTTGCGCAGGAACTGCTCGTGCCGGCCCGAGGCCACTGCGATGACGTGTGCCCCCTTCCATTTCGCCAGCTGCACCGCGAAGTGACCCACTCCACCGGCGCCCCGTGGACCAGCCGGGTCATCCCTGGCGTGATCGGGACCGGATGGTGCACCTGGCCGGTGAAAGGAGACGGCACCTCGTGGCCGAGGTCGATCAGGTACTGCCAGGCCGTGAGCACAGCCATGAGTGCCCCCGCTGCTTGTACATGGTCGATACCGGCTAGGTTGTGCGCCAGGTCCGAAGCCGGCGCGGCCACGTACTCGGCGTACGTGCGGCCGTCGAATCCGGGGAACCGCCGCATGCCGAAGACCTCGTCACCGACGGCGCACCCCGGCACATCCGGAGCGACCGCCTGGACCACTTCCGGCCGCGGTACCGGGCCCACGACGCAGGCCATGACCGTCCCACGAGCGCCCCAGCCACCGCCGAAGGCGCGCAGCCCCAACCGCGCCGAGCCGACAGCAGCCGCACCGTTTCAGGGAGGACGCACACAAGGGTGCGCGCCCGGGGCGATCGAGGCCATCGTGCCGTCCTTCCTCAGAGACCTGCCGTACCCGGGCGAAGCCGGATACGGCATGGAGGCGCATCTCGGGCCGGCCCTGAGGGTAGGTACCTCCGGCTCCGCCTCTGGAACGGGGCAGGGGACTCGGTCCTGTCGCGCGAGCAACAGGCGTTACGGGCTGTGCCGTGATGTACCCGGGCCCGGCCTGCTTCACTGCCCGATCGATCTGGCGGATACAGGTTGCACCCGCCCCCGCCCCCGCCCCGGCCTACGCGGGGCGGGGCGGGGGCGGGGCCCTGCGGAGCACTCAGCCGACAACGGCGGCATGCAGTGGCCATCACCCCGCTCTGCGTCAGCTCAGCCCCCGCCGACCCGGCGGGGCGGTACGGAAGCGGCTGCCCCTCGAAACGGCAGCGCCGCCCGGTCGAATCCGACATGATCTTGATTGGGTCGTGCCGGCCCTTGGGCGTGTGAGACACCGACGGCAGGGCAGGCGGAAGGTTGTGTACAGCAGTACAGCACGTGGGCCCTCGTCGCATCCGTGCTGAAGCCGCCTCACGCAAGGAGAGTTCTCATGCCCAGCACCCCGCCGGAGCCTGAACTTCCGGATCGTGTGCCGGAGAAGCGCAACCCCCTCACCCCTGACCTACCGCCGCTCGGCCCGGTCGCACCTGACATCCCGAACGCCGCGGCCGATCGCCCCCGGCCCGGCAGCCACAAGAAGGACACCCGCGAGAACATCGACGAAGAGCGGCCTCCCGCCGGCCCGGGCAACACCAAGCCTCAGGAGCCGACGGACTGAGCGCACTCGTGGGCCTCGGCGGTCGAGCACGACGCCGCACCGTCAGCCCGACGGGCAGTGCAGCACGCCTGGACCACGTTCTGCAGCCGGCCGCGGCCTGCGCGGACGCGGCGGGCCGTGGCGCTGGAAGGGCGCAGGAGATCGGCGCCTCCTCCCATTGTCTACGTCCCCCGGCGCGCACCATCGGGCGTGCAGTGTGCGCCGAGGGCATGGTGGCCCTTTCCCGGAGCCCCCTGAGGCGCGGACCGACTGAACGTGGCCCTGGGTGCTCCTGTCTGGGGCGGCGCCGTGTGGGGGTGCCGGCGAGACGATCCGGTCTGTCTGAGGTGGGCCCGGCGGAGGCATGACAGAGCCCGGCCGGGGTGACTACGGACACCTGGCCGGGCTCTGCGTGCGTGGGGTACAGCTGGGATCAGAAGTCCTCGCGCAGGTCGTGCTGGTCGCGGCGCAGACCCTCCTCGCGGCGCCGCTCCGTCTCCTGCGGACGCTGACCGCCGCGGGAAGGGGCCCCGGGCTCGGGGTGCCTCGGGTTCTGGCCGGGCCGCTGCGGGCGCTGCTGCTCCTCGCGACCCTTGCCCGGTTCCTGGCGCTTGTCCTGCATACCGCCCATGACGGCGACTCCTTGCTACGGGGGTGGTTCTTCCTCCGCCACACTGGCATCAAGAGTCACAATTCGCACTATTTCGACTACGGAACGTGGTGGAGATGAGCAGTGGCCGGTGCTGATGCGTCACGAGGCCGGGCAGCGAGAACGAGTCCGCTCACCCCTCCCCGCATCGCAGGATCTGGATCCACATGGAACGCACCCGGCGCAAAAGCGGCACCGCGGTCACCTTCGCCCTCCGCGCCGGTGCAGCCTGAGGGCGGGAAGCGGGGCCGTCACCGGCGAGCCGGCCCGGGGAAGCCCCCCCCCCGCCAACGGGACACCACGTGCCCGGTACTCGGCGGGTCAGATGTCGCCGGTCCACACGTCGGGGCCGCCACCCTCCGCCGGATCGGCCCCTCCTCGGACAGGCCACACGCCCTTCTGGCCGACCCGGCGCAGAATCTCCGACACACCCCCGGGCGTGAACGCCCGGCCGAGGTCCGTGTCCATGCCCAGGGCACGCATGGTGACCTTGCGCCCGCCCCGCGGCGACACGGGATGGATCACGATCACCGTCTGGTCAGCCATACATCCCAGCGTGCGATGCCCCGGACGGCACGGCATCCGGAACGAAGCCCATTTCCTCCCCCTGAACAGCAGTGAAGCGGCCCTGTACGCGACGGCGAGAGCAGCAGATTTGACATTCCCTCAGAAGTTTTGGTGGAAGGGGCGTTTAGGGAAGTGGCGCCGGATCAGACGCGTTGATGTCGGAGGCCCCGCCGTGGGGGTGGGCTTCCGGAGCGGGCCCCGCCCCGTGACGCCTCTTCCCCCCGGCGTCATAGGGGCCGGCCCGCCCGCACGACGGGCTGCCGCCCGGATCCGTACGGCACCGGACACCCCGCACCCCGGCCTCCTCCCCGGCCGGGGAACCGCAGGGGCGTCCGACAAAGCCCCCGGCGTCGGCGCTCAGACCGCCGCCCCCGGGCAACAGATCCGACGGCAGCAGCCCAATGCATGCTCAATCACTCCTAGCAAGGGCTGTGGCACGTCGGGTGGGACACCTCCTTGAGCGGCCGGGAGCTGACGACTGCTCACCACGTGCACGGCGGGCCCGCTCAGTGCTGACCGCGGCGCCGGCCGCGTCCTGCTCGCCGGAGCAGTCGGAACACCCGCGAACGTCGGGGGCAGGCCGCCGGAATGGCAGCCGTCGCATGCACACCGGGGTGGCCACCTCGGTGCGGCCTCACGTACTCTCCAGGCGGCTCAGCGCCTGCATCGCCTCGCGCTCCATGCGGGCCAGATCACCGAGGGCTGAGCCCGCTCTGACGAGGCACTGCGCGTCTGCGGACTCCCCAGCCTGCTTGATGAGTGCCGCTGCTTCCGTCCACAGGGCGGCTGCCTCGGTGTACAGCGCGTGGCCGGTCCGCAGGTGGTCGCTCATCAGCAGATCAGTGCATTCGGCGAGGAAGTCGCGGTAGAGGTTGCGGAACAGGGCGCCCCCGGTTCCGGCCTTCTCCATCAGCATGGCGGCTTGAGGCAGGTCGCGCTGCGGGTTGTCGGTGCGCTGCAGCCACAGGGGTACCCGCTTGCTGGCCTTCTCGATGCCTCGATGGCCGAGGTTGGCGATGGGTGGGTTGAGGAAGGCTCGGGCGCAGGCTGCGATCGCAGGGACGATCTGTCGGTGCGGGGCGGGCATGTTGCGCGGAGCAGTGATGATGAAGGACCGCTGCCGTGCAGTCATGGGGCCCCGTGCTGCCCGGGCCTGAGCGAGGCTGTTCCGGCTGGTGGTGACCGCTCCGCCCTGCTGGGCAGTGTCCACCAGGTACGCGGAGCGGTCGTCATAGCCGTACATGGCGACGATGTGGCCGCCGAAGTGGACTGGGGAGCTGAAGTAGTCCAGGTGATAGCTGTCGAGCTGGAGTCCGACGGGGCGGCCGTCGTCCAGGAAGTACGCCACGTTGTCCCAGGCCTTGCGCGGGGAGGTGGTCTCCCGGACGAGGAGTTCCAGGCCGAGCCGGGCGGCCAGGTTTCTGGTGAGCTCGAATGGCTTGGCCCGTCCCCCGAGAAAGGGGAAGTCCATGTTCCTGCTGTCCCAGTAGACGAACGACAGACCGGATCCGAGACCGAACAGCATGGGCTCGGACAGATCGAGTCCTTGGTGCCGCAGCAGTACCCCGAGGGTTGTCGTCTCGCAGTGCTGCATGCCGTGGGCATCGACGTCTATCACCGTAGTCATGCCGTGGTCTCCTGACGGGCCCCGCGTGCTGCGGACAGTGGAGTCCTGAGACAGGGTAGGCGCGCCGTCGTGGCGACGTGCCAACATCGGCGTCCTGCCGCTGGACGGAGGGCACCGCATCATCTTCCGCCCGGCGGCTTGGGCAGCCGAGGGCATGGACGTCTCTGCGTCCGCACGCAGGGACGGCTTCACCGGGGCCGTACCAATCCAAACACAGGGCGGTGGTGCCGTCCATGGCGATGCACGGCAGCTGGCCGGTGGCGATGCCGCGGTTGCCGTGGCCGAGGAGGGCTTGGTGGACGTGGCAGGCCTGTTCGGCGAGGTCCTCGCCGACCCGGCGGGCGCCGTTGGAGGCATTGACCAGGAGGGTGGCCATGAAAGCAGCGCTGACGTCGCGACTCATGGCGCCGATGATCGACAGGTGGCAGGTGGCAGGTGGCAGTGTCGAGGCTGAAGTCGTACATGTCGCTGGCGATGTCGGAGGCCGGGACCAGGACGCCGCCAAGGCTGAACTGCGGGGCCTCACAGGCGGCCGCCGTGGGCAGGAGTTGGCGCCGGATCTCCGCCGAGAGGCTCACCTTCGTAGGTTGCCCCAGCGGTAGAGGTCGGTGAAGCGGCGGTCGGTGACGATGATGTAGACCAGCGCCTGGGCGGCCTCCTCCACCTCCCTCTCGCTGAGCGACGATGCCTCATGTCTGTGGGAGGCGAGCGTCACGTCAGGGCGAGAGAGGCTGCGTGCAGTGCTGGGCCGCCTGCCCGCCAGCCATTCCACCGAGGCCCGACACCCCTCATTCAACGAGCCAAACGGGAAGGCGGCTCCGCACATCGTCTTCCCGTAGTAACGCCAACGCCCGCCACGGCGTCCACGTTCCCCGATCCTGACGATCCGCTCCTAAAGCGGTGCCCGGTTCGGGGCGTTGCGAGCCGCCCGGGCATCTCCCGCTCACCAGTCGTCCTCCTCGTCGTACTCGGGTACCGGCGCCGGCGTCGGATCCGAAACCCAGCCCGCCGTCAACACGAGCCGCGTGTGGCGGTGCAGGGCGAGGAAGGCGAAGGGGCGGTCGAAGGCGGCACTGATCATGGTGGTCACGCAGCGGAGGTCGGGGATACCCGCGCCGACCGCACCGAACGCCGTGACCGCGGCTGCCTCGAAACCCAGCGCGCCGAACTTCGCCATGGTGTTCTGCCGGGCCGACCCGATGGCGAGCGGGAAAGCGCTGATGCCGGGGAAGTGCCCGCGCGCGGTGTCCTGTGCCGTGGTCAGCCCGAACACTTCGTGCAGCTTCAGCAGATCGTGGCTCGCGTGCATGTCGTACGCCGCGGTCCTGACGTACAGCGACGGCGGCTCGGGCCGTGAGCAGCGCACCTTGTGCACCTGCAGGCCGGGGCCCGCGTTCCCGTAGGGCAGTCGCGGTCCCGGGAGGACCGCACACCGGCCGGCGAGAATGTCCACCCCGGCTCTGAGCACGTCCGCCGGCTGCATGCCCTCCTCGCCGAGCAGCAGGTGCACGTCCAGGGCATTGGTTCCCAGCACCTTCAGCTCGGTGACGTGTCCGCCGGGTGTGTCCGCCACCCCCACCCGGTCCAGGAGGGCGCTTCGGCGCTGCAGGCCCAGTCGCGGCGTGGTGGCCCAGGGCTCGTACGCCGTCTCCAGCTCCGTCTCGTCGAAGGGGCTGAGCCACCGCGTGCGCAGGGTCAGCGCGCTCGCCAGCACCATCTGCGTGTCCTCGACCAGCGTGACCGGCATGCGGTCGATCAGCCCGCCGGTCCGCTTCACCGTCCAGGCGTCCAGCGCCCGCTGGTCGGCCGCCACGTCCCCAGTGAGTACCCCGTGGGCGCCGGCCGGCAGACCCGCCTCCCACTCCTGCCCCAGCTCCAGCGTGCGGTTCGTCCACAGCCCCAGCGCCATGTCCAGTCCCCGCACGGTGGCCATCGCGGCGAGCAACTCGCGGGCGGCGGGCGCCGCTTGCCCGGCGGGGAGCCCGAGAGCCTCCGCCAGCTCGGCCCGCGCCGCGCCCCCGGCGCCATCGGCCAAGTGGGCCAGCAACGGCCACACCCCTGCTGCCGAGAACACCGTGCCGCCCTCCGCGGCACCGGCCCATCGCGCGGTCAGTGCGTTCACCGCGCGAACCGCCGCAGTCGCGACTCCCATCCCACCCCCATCGCCGACGCGATCATGACGCACCCCACCGTATGCCAGTGCGGTGCCGCTGCCTCATGTCCTCGAAGAGGGCGAGGAACCGACCGACCTGTCACCCACCCCGCTCAGCGGAAGCGGGACCTCTTCCAGTTCTTCATGCGGGTGAGGTGTGCTCGGCGCGGGCACAGACCTGCCGGTGCTCGGTGTGTCCTCCTCCTGCCCGCGTAGGAGAGGACGTCCGACCCTCTGCGGTGCGCAACGGTCAGCCCGGTTCCGAGGTGGGCGCCGTCCGCGACCACCCTGGTCCCGACCGCCGCGGCCGGCAGGTCCGATTCCCGCCAGACGTGGGCGATCGGCCTTGTTGCCCGGCGTAGGACGGGCCCATGCGACCACCAGGCGGCTGTCGGCGTCGGTGAGACTTGCACGTTCGCCCAGACCGGTAGTTCCTCGACGAAGCGCCGCCGCACGGTCGCGGACCGGAATCAAGGTGCTGTCCACGATCCACACCGGTCGACACCGACGACAGGCGGCGGGGCCGGCTGCAGCGCCAGCAGCGGTCGCAGGGGCTGGATGACCCGGCAGCCCGTGGCCGGGGAGATCCCGAAGAGCGGGGCGAGCTGCCGCATGATGAGGTTCGTGCGGTAGTGCACGGCCACCAGCGATGCCGTCGCTGCCCTTCCGCCTGCTCCCGAACTGCCGAGTTCAGGAGAAGACTTGAGCATGAAGCGTCGGGTCAGGCCGTCACGCCATGGCATGGGAATGGTGGGGCCCGGTCTCAGGGTGTAGCTGCTGGGACCTCTGGGGAGGAAGTGGTCAGGCTTCCATCCGGATGCCGCGGCGGCCGAGCGGCCATCGTAGGTTGCACAGAAGGATTCGAGCATGGCGCGTGGCACGGTGAAGTGGTTCAACTCCGAAAAGGGCTTCGGCTTCATCGCACAGGAGGGTGGCGGTCCGGATGTTTTCGCCCACTACTCCAACATCACCGGCAACGGGTACAGGGAACTCCAGGAGGGCGAGGTCGTTACTTTCGACGTCACCCAGGGGCAGAAGGGCCCGCAGGCGGAGAACATCGCTCGTAGCTGACCCCGTCCCGCTCGATCACGACGTCGTGCGCCGTCGCCGTGGACGTCGGCGAGACGGCTGCGTCCTGCTGCCTACGGGTGTCGTTCGCGACCTGGATGCGACGGGGTGCGTCGTCGTCGCGGGCCACGAAAGCAGGCAACCGTTTCGGTAAGGCTGATGGCGTTCCGACGACGTCGAGTGGCCCGACGAGGACGGGGTCGTCCGACAGCGTGGACCTCCCCTGAGACGCTCCGGTGGTCGCCGTCGACCACGGCCTTTTGGCACGCGCCGTCGCCACCATCGTAGAAGCAGCCAGACTGACCGTCACAAACACGGGCGAAGGGAACTCCGGCGCTTCGCGCCTCCGGCCTCGGAAAGCAATTCCTCCCGGGCCTGAAGCCCGGGGTTCCTCGCTCAATCCCGCTGAAGCGGCATGCCCGCGCGCCGTGCACGCCACGGCTTGAAGTTGGGAAAGCTCACTGCGCGACGGGCCATCCGCACGTGCTTTTGAACGGTGCACCTCCGGGAGGCGGAGTGCTGCCGCGGCACAGGAACTCTCTGTTCTGAAGGCGGGTCGAGTTCCACCACACCGGAGGTCTTCACCTGCTCAGGACCGCCCGTGCCGACAACGCCGCGATCGATACGGCTGGTGCCTGTCGGCGGATCTCCCGGGTCCGCGCCGAGCCCGACGTCAGCGGTGCGGCGCGTTCTTCAGGCTCCGGTCGTGGTTCAGACTTCCTGCGGCGTGATGGTGCGTCGTACGACCTGATCGGCGATGTCGGTGGGGCTCCGGTGGTGGTGGGCTGCGTAGCGGAGGAAGGCGGAGGATTTCGGCGCTGCCACGGTCAGTCCGGTCCCCTTCTTGGCGCGGGGTGTCCCTTCCGCAGTGGTCACTGCGGCCATAGCGTGATCGTCGTTGACCGCTGCCCGAGGAGTTGTCCTGTCCCTTCCCTCATCGCCCTACCCCCCGCCCCGTTCCCTCGGCGAACGCGGCGAAGTCAGTGCCTCTTTCAGGGCCGGCCACCAGCGAACCCGACTTCGTCGCGCACCCGCCTGCCGCCCCCGGTTCGGATCCTGCTCCGGGGACGACATACCACTACCTGTCCACCGCTGCCTCCACGAGCGGGGAGTTCGGGCTGTACCGGGTCGAGATGGGGGCGAAGAGCGGCGGCCCGAGCACCCACTTCCACAAGGCGATGTCCGAGGCGTTCTTCGCTCTGTCGGGCACCGTGAGGGTTTTCGACGGGGAGAAGTGGATCGACGCTCGGTCCGGGGCTACCTCCACGTCCCGGTCGGAGGGCTGCACGCCTTCGGCAACGAGTCGAGCGAACCGGCTTCGATGCTCATGCTGTTCACCCCAGGCGCCCCCGGCGAGGAGTACTTCGAGGGCCTCACCCGGCTCGCCGACACCGAACGGGCCGAGTTCTTCGTCCGGCACGACAGCTTCCTACTTCCTCAGCCCCGCTGACCCGTCCCGCACCGCATCGCCATGGCCGCGGCCTCTGAGCCCCGGGCCGCACGGTTACAGGTCCACGCCCTGCGGTCCCCACGCCCCTCACCCGGCCGGACAGCCCACCCACCCCACACCGAGACCCGAGGAACAGCTTGCCCGACGTGACGCCCGCCCCCAGTCTGCCGCCCCTTCGCTCACTCACCGCGCAGGCGCAACACCTGATCAGTCTGGGAGTACACGAACTCGCCGGGATCTCCGCAGACCAGGTGCTCGCCTTCGCCGATACGACCGAAAGCAGCGACGGCGACGCCCTGCTCGCCGTCCACCCCGACCTCGCACCGGCATCCGTCCTCACACCCCTGCTCCGGCACGCCGGCAGGCCCGGCTTCGTGGTCACCGACATGGCCGACGTGGATCTCTTCGCCCCCTGCGGCATCGAGTTGCCCGACACGCCCCTGTACCTCGTCACCGACCCGGACCGCGGCGACCGTATGGCCAACTGGAGCCCTGACGAGGCGCTGCCCGCCCTCTCGAAGGAGAAGCGGACCCCGCTCGTCCTCGCCGAAGGGATCCACTGGCTGCTCCAGCAGCCGGCCGTCCTTGAACGCAACCACTGCTTCATGACCATCGGCTCCCGCCTGCGCAAGGCCAACGGCACCCTGGACGCCCGCACCCCGGCAATCTGGATCAGCAACGGCAGCGGCCGCGACGGCAGCGACCGGCGCAATGCCCCGAAGGTCGGATGGTGCTGGTGGAACAACCGCCACACCTGGCTCGGCTTCGCCTCCGCCACCGGCCGCCGGCACTGAGTTCGACGAACACCACCCACCACGCCGTGGGCCCCACCGCCCACCGCGGCCAGGCCCGTTTCCTCGCTGAAAGACGTGCATCCTTTGCGCACGCGCACCCACTTCGTCGCGGCGTCCGCCATCGACGGGTTCATCGCGGGCCCGACGACACCGACCCGAACGGCACGGGCGGCTTCTGGCCCTACCCGCCTCGCAAGTAGCCGCCGGGATCCCCCGACAGGCGACAACTCGCCCCCTTTTCGTGATCTACGCGGCCGCCGTCTGCCGGGTCCTCCCGCGGCTCCGGCAGCGGCCGGCATACGAGCCGAGCCCGCAGCCGGTCGGGGCTTCCGCGTCAGTCTCGCCGGGCCAAATCCAAGATCAGGCAGGCCGACGAGCCGCCCGGTTCTCCCACGGCGAGCAGCACGAAGGCCATGGTCAGAGAATGATGCACCGGAATGCGCCCGCAGCCGCTGTGGCTGTTGCTGTCCGGGGCGGAGGCCGGCGCTTTTGTGGCCGGTCGGTGTCAGGGTCGCCGTCCTCTCATCCCTGTGGAGCGGGGATCTGCTCCGTCCAGATGGTCTTGCCGTGATCGCTGTAGCGCACGCCCCAGTCGTCGGCGAGTTCACCGACGATGAAGAGACCGCGGCCGCCCTCGTCGGCCGGGCCGACGTGGCGCAGGTGCGGGGCGGCGACGCTGGTGTCGCGGGGTTCGCAGGCGAGTGTGCGGCCGCGGATGAGGCGCGGCTCCAACGGGAGTTTGCCGTAGCGGACGGCGTTGGTCACCAGCTCGCTGACGATGAGTTCGGTGTGGAAGGCCGTCTCCTCGTCCACGTTCCACGTGGTGAGTTGTCGGCGCACGTGGTGCCGGGCGGCCGCCGCGGCCCGCATGGCCGGGGTGGCCGAGTTGGCCCGTACGATGCGCAGCCCGGTGTCCAGCACGTGCAGGCCTATGGGGGACTGGCCGAACAGGGCCTCCAGCAAGGCCGCCTCCGGGCCGTCCACGGACCCGGTCGAGTCACCCCGGGGCATCGCCCTGCCACCACCCTCTGTCATTCCGCGTCCGCGCCGACCGGGCCGGCCCGTGCACCCGTGCGGTGCTGCTGGTCCCCACATGTAGACCAGCCCTTGGAGCGCGGCGGCTGGGCTTGGGCGGCGTCTTTCCGGTGGACCAAAGCCAGGCGGCCGGGTCGCGGAGTGGGCGGGGGGTACGGGCCGGGGCGACGGGAGATCGTCTGGCGGGCGGGGCTGGCATGCCACTGGTTTCGCGTCACCCCGCACCATGTCCAGGCGGGGCGGGAGGAGAAGCCGGCCGACCGCGAACCGATGCGGAAGCGCGGGCTCGCCTGCCGAACACCGGCCGCTTTCCGCCGGCTGCACGGCAGGAGACGCCGAACCGCGACGCGACCCCGCAGCCGTCCGCGCCGCGTCGGCCCCGGGTTCGGTGCCGCGGTGGGTTGTGATGGGGCCATGGGCAGCACTGCGGGCTACCGGCCTTTCGCGAAGTTCCTCCACTGGAGCGTTGTCGCTGCGTTCGCCGTCCAGTTCGCGCTGGGGTACGCACTGGACGCTTCGGGGTCCGGGAGGGGCCGGGGCCGGAGCGGCGATTCGGGGCGGGGACGCGGCCGCGGAGCCGAGTACGAACTTTTCGGTGACGAGGCGGTCCTGACGGCCCATGTGCTCGTGGGGGCCGGCATCGTCGTCCTGGGGGCCACACGGCTGATGTGGCGGCGGGGCACCACCCTGCCTCCCTGGGCTCCGACCCTCACGCCGTTCGAGCGCCGCCTCGCGCACCGCACGGAGACCGTGCTCTACCTGCTTACCTTCGTCGTGCCTCTCACCGGCGTGGTGCTCCTCGCCTCCGGTGACGAGGACTTGCTGTGGGTGCACGTGGCGGCGCAGGCGGGCCTTCTCACAGCGGTTGCCTGCCACGTCGCTCTGGTCCTCAAGCACCAGTTCCTCGACCGCGACCGGCTCCTGCGCCGCATGCTGTGAGCCCGCCTCCGTGGGCCCCCTGGGAGATCTCCGCCGCATACCGTCGGTGGGAGGTGGCGGCCGAGCGTGGGCCAGCGCGGTGACTGCATACGCGGCGAGCACGCGGTTGCCGTGCGGCTTGGCGATGGTCCCCAGGCCTGAAGGCGGGGTATGGGCGTGGTCGCCGCTGGTATCCCAGGCGAACGACATCGGGGACGGCCAGGCGGATGTGGACTTGGCGTCGAGATCGTCGCCTGCGATCGCCCACGGTGACCAGCCCGTCGAAGAGTGCGCGACGGCGTTCTCTTCGTGCTCGGGCGCGGTCGTCAGCGAGTCGTGCCCGGCGTCGGAGCGTGCCAGCTGCATGAAGCAGGCGAAGGGGCGGATGTGTCCGTGGGCCCTGGCAGGCTTCCGCGGCGGTGAGTTTCAGGGTGCCATGGCTGCAGCAGGCCGAGGCCCACGGGGTCAGGAGGTGGCTCGCCCGGGTGAAGCTGTGCCAGCCACGCGGGCAGGATGGGGTCGACGGAGAACGTTGCCGGGACCACGTCGTAGCAGGCGTTGGGCCAGCCCAGGGCGCCGTCCGCGGTCGCGGCCGTCGGCGTGCCTGACCGTCGACAGGGTCTCCTGCGCGCCGGCGACGAGGGCGAGGTCGAGGTCGAGGTCGAGGTCGACGGTGGTGATCTGCTCGTCGCCGAACAGCGCGCACAGCAGGGCCCACGTTGCAGCCCGTCCCTCCGCCCGACTCCAGACCCTGCGACGCAACGGCCCGGCTGCCGTCGTGGACGGGAAGCTCGGCAAGGTCGGCAGGCAGGAGTATGCGGGCAACCACGGACGGCACAGGCACTGACGAGGACGGCAGGTCGTCGGTGAACCGGGTGACCAGCGGCTTATCGGAGTACGCAGCGGGCAGAGGCCGGGGCCAGGGCTGGCCTGGTGGATGCTGCCGACCGGGGCGGTTCCGGCGGCGTGTGATGCCAGCCGGGCCTGCCCGCGGTCGACAGCGCCACGGGGGCCGCGAGCGGCCCGTTGGAAGGGCGGCTCCGCAGCAGTCGCTATTGCACCCCGTGTCCGCGTGCGGCCGGATATTGCCGCGCGGAGCGAGGGGGTGAGCCCCACCCGGACGGAGTGCTCCCCCCGGCTGATCGGTACGACGCTCCTCTGATGTCCGAGGTCCCCGGACCCCCGCCCGTCTGCGGCGCCCGCCGGGCGGCCGCCTCGTGCACGGGCGCGGCGGGCGCCCGCCGGTGGGTCCGCCGATGCGTCGACCTCCTCACGCGCTGTTGGCGGCGGTCTCGGCGGCTGCCACCCCGGGCAAGTCCGCCTACTTAAAGCGCTGTTCGAGCGCGCCGACGTAGAGTTCAATGCGGACCAGGTGGCCTTCGGACGGACCACCACCACGCAGACACGGCAAGATGAAGGCCGGGCCCTGAAGGCCCAGAGATCCCGTTCGGAATCGTCGAGCGCCTCGCCCTACGGGCGAGTGGGGATGTACTTTGACACCCTGTCTGTCATCGTGACCGGAGCACGCGCTCGCGAGCCAAGAAGTGTCTCCACCGGGGTCGTCGGCGGGTCAGCAGGTGCGGGTCAGACCTCGGTGGGGCTGGTAGGAGTGGGCGCAGACGGGCGACCTCCCGTGCACCTCGCGGTCAGCCGAAGCGGCGCCTCCGTCTGCGGGGGTACGTTCGGAAGCCTGGGTGCGGCCCTGGCCGCCCGGGGCCGTGACGGGGTCGCCCCCGACTGCACGAGGGCGTCCTGACGGGCGGTGCCCGCAGCCGGAGCCAGGTTCCAATCCCCGTGCGGGTGGAGCCGACGCTGTCGGCATTACACCGCCGTCGCAGGGGTCATGCAGCCCGATCGACGAGCAGCACATCGCGGACCCCGGCCGGTGTTGTTCGACAGCACAGAGGGAACGACGACACCGTCCGGGTCGGCCGCGCTGCAGGAGCACTGGGCGACCTCGGGCATTGGCCCGGTGCGCAGGGATTCCGGCGAGCCAGGTGTCCGGGCCCGGACCGACGCCGATGTCCTGCGCCCGGGCCTGGACAGCCCGAACCCACACATCCGGGGCGACCCCTCATCGCGGTAGGCTCACCAACCGCTCAGGCTGTCAGGCCTGCAGCTACTTCAGCAGGGTGCGGAACTCTTCAAAGTCGAGGACGCCGTCGTGGTTCACGTCGGCCGCCATGGCCTTCTCCACCTCTTCAGCGAGGTGTTCCTGGACGCCTTCGGCCTTGAACCCCTCAGCCAGTTCGACGATGCTGATCCGCCCATCGCCGTCCGTGTCGATCTCGTCGAACAGCGCCCTGAGCTCAACCTCGTTCATGACATACCTCTCTCGTGTTCACAGGCCCCGGAGGCCCACATACCCCACCACCCTGCCACACCATCAACATCACATTGACGGCCAGTACTCACCCCTCCTGCGCACGCTCCTAAGCAGCCGCGGCTCAGCCAGTAGGGCGCAGCTACCGGAATTCGCGATCCCTTTCGCCGATCGCGATCTGCCGCTCGGGCCCGTCCACGTCCATTCCCCCCAGGTCCGGCTGAGTAGGCCGGACGTCAGGGGAGCGGATCGGATGGTGCAGTCCCCTGCCTGACCGCCTCTGTGCCGGGCCTGGGTGCGGGCGCCGGCCCGCCCCGGATGCGCGTCACCTACCAGTAGGTTTCCAGCCCTGCGCACACCGGGGGCCCGGTGCGGGGTGGGGTGAGGGTGGGAAACTGGCGGGTATGGATATCCGGCGCAGGAACAACGTCACCGTCACGGGCTGTTCGGAGGGGCCGGTGCTCCTGCTGGCGCACGGGTTCGGGTGTGACCAGAACATGTGGCGTCTGGTGGTTCCTACGCTGGCTGAGAGCTACCAGGTGGTGCTCTTCGACTATGTGGGTTCCGGCCGGGCCGACCCGTCGGCCTGGGACGAGCGACGCTATAGCTCGCTGGAAGGCTACGCCCAAGACGTGCTGGAGGTCTGCGAGGAGCTGGACCTGCGGAAGGTGACGTTCGTGGGGCACTCGGTCAGCGCGATGGTGGGTGTGCTCGTGGCGGCGAAGGCGCCGCAGCGTTTGTCGCAGCTGGTCATGGTCGCCCCCTCCCCCCGCTACATCGACGACGAGGGATACCGCGGCGGGTTCAGCGCAGAGGACATCGATGAGCTGCTGGAGTCGCTGGAGTCGAACTATCTGGGCTGGTCGGGGGCGATGGCCCCGGTCATCATGGGCAACACGGACCGGCCGGAACTCGGCCAGGAGCTGACGGCCTCGTTCTGCGCGACCGATCCGGACATGGCCCGCGTCTTCGCCCGCACGACCTTTCTGTCGGATAGCCGCCAGGACCTGAAGACGGTCACCGTGCCGACGCTGATCCTGGAGTGCAAGCAGGACGTCATCGCTCCCCGGGAGGTCGGCGCCTACATGGTCGGCGTCGTCCCCGGCAGCCGGCTGGTGACGTTGGAGGCGACGGGGCACTGCCCCCAGTTGAGCGCGCCGCAGGCTACCGTGACGGCGATCATCGACTTCGTGGGAGCGGCCTGGTGATGTGCCGTACCGACCAGTCGGTGCCCGAGCCGAATGAGGAGCAGGACGTGGACGCCACGGACGCGGTGTTCACATCGCTGCTGGAGGACAGTGTCGAGGAACTGTACGAGCACGCCCCGTGCGGGTACCTGTCGACGCTGATGGACGGCACCATCGCGAAGATCAACACCACGCTGCTGGACTGGCTGGGCCTGGAACGGGCCCAGGTGGTGGGGCGGATGCGCTTCGCCGATCTGCTCACCGTGGGCGGCAAGCTGTATCACGAGACACACTTTGCACCGCTGTTGCAGATGAAAGGTGAGGTCAGCGGCATCGCCCTGGACATCAGGGCCGTCGGCAGACAGCGGATGCCGGTGCTGGTCACCTCGAAGGTGAAGACCAGCCAGGACGGCGAGCCCATGCTGATCCGTACCACCGTCTTCGACGCCCGTGACCGCCGCGCCTATGAGGCCGAGCTGCTGCGCGGCCGCAAGGCGGCCGAGGAAGCACGCCGGCAGTCCGAGGCCGACCGTATCCGGCTCCAGGAGGCGCTCGCCGTTCTCCAGCAGAGCCTGCTTCCCGCCGAGCTGCCCGCGATTCCTGGCCTGGAGGCCCGCTCGCATTACCACACGGCCTCCCCGGACCTGCTGGGCGGAGACTTCTACGACCTGTTCCCCCTGGACGACAGGCGGTGGGCGTTCTTCCTGGGTGACGTGTGCGGCAAGGGCCCGCAGGCCGCATCAGTCACCTCGCTGGCCCGCTACACCCTGCGCGCGGCGGCCCTGCACGACGCCGACCCCATCACGGTGCTGACCACGTTGAACACGGTGCTGCACGAGCGGTACGCCAGCGGAGAGGCCCGCTACTGCACGGCCGTCTTCGGTGTCCTCCAACTCGCCGACGGCCACGTCGACGTGCACCTGGCCTCGGGCGGTCACCCTCCTGCACTGATCCAACGCGCGGACGGCAGTGCCGACTACCTCCCCACCCCGGGCGGGTTGCTCATCGGTATCCTGCCCCGCGCCCCGTTCGCCGCCGCCCGCGCCCGGCTGCTGCCCGGCGACACCCTGCTGCTGTACACCGACGGCCTGACCGAGGCCCGCACCGGACGCGACCGTGAGCTGTACGGCGAGGACGGCTTGCACGCCTTTACCGCAACCCAGCCGCCGGCGGGCCCACAGGCTCTGATCACCGCCCTGTCCGGACTCCTCACCGACTTCGGCGACGGGCTCGACGACGACACCGCCCTGCTCGCCCTCGGCATACCCTCCACCCTTCCCACCCCCGCGAGCGAAGACCTGCCATGAGCCCGTTGACGATCACCGCCCGAAACGCCGCCACCGGTCCCGTACTGGAGATCGCCGGTGACCTCGACCACCACACGGCGCACGAACTTCGCAAGGTCGTGGACGGCCTCACCGTTGCATCGGGGGAACTGCTGGTCCTGGACCTGGCGGCTCTAGACTTCTGCGATTCCAGCGGGATCAGCGCCCTGCTGTCGGCCCGAAGCCTGGCCGTCGAACACGGCGGCGACATAGCCCTCGCCGCGGTCCCAGCCAACACCGCCCGCATCCTGGGCATCGTCGGCCTGGACCGGGTCTTCACCATCCACCCGAGCGCCGCGACAGCCACCCTCCGCAAGTCCACCACGCTCCGGTCGGCACAAGAGTGCTGACGCGGTTCTCGCGCTCGCGGGGACCTTGCGCTGTGCCGGGACTGCAGGGCCGCCGTGGCCGCCGTCGAGCGGCTGGCAGCGGCGGAGAGGCCGTCGCACCGCGGAGACGGCACGGCGCTCACGCGCAGGGCCGGCCTCGACGACCCCGCTGAGGACCGACCGTACGTGCTCTCCCTCAGTGCGGTCCGTGCACGGTTCGCGTTCCGGGTGAGGGACGCCTCCTGACGACGCGGGCGGGTGATCGCGTCCAGCCTCCGGGTACGTCGGCCCGAGCACTTCAGACGCCGACCCCGCAGCCGACCACATCACCCCTTCACCGCCGCCTGCCGCCGAGCGTCAGACCGCTGGCAGCCCTGCGGGGCGACCTACCTATTCGACTGGATGGCGAACACGTCGCAGTCCTTCAGCACGGTACAGAAGGTTCCGTACGAAACTGTCCAAGTTGATCACTAGGCGCAAGGGAAGAGAGCCGATGACCACGTCCGAGGCACAACCCGAGGTCTGCGATCTATGCCAACAGGCCATCGCGCCCGGGCAGGGGGTAGGGCAGAACTACAGGGACTCCTCGTTCGCGCACCCCGTCGACCACCACCGGGACGGAATCCGCCGTCTGCGGGCCTGCAGGCCGGGTCATCTGCTCGAACTACAGCAGGGCTACCGGCGGCGTCCCTTCACGGACGAAGAGCTATGGGCCGCCAAGATCGAACGCGTGATGAGGCGGTATCCCCAGGGGACGAGCCTTGAAAACCTGGCCGTCGAGAGCGGCCTCAGCATGTTCCAGGTCGAGGCCGCCACGGTCTGGCGCCTCCGCTGCGGCGAGTCTGTCAGCAGCTCCCACAGCCCTTCCCTACACACGCCGGTTCAGGGGAGTTAGCCTTGCCGCTGCGCCTCGGTGCCGAACTCGGCACCACCGGCAGGCATCAGCCGGGCGCAGGGGGTGGACAGGGCAGGGTCCGACACCTGCCGGTCATCAGGGGGAAGGCGCACGATATGGAAGAGCAGACCCTGTCTTCCCGGATTCTGCCGGACCCACCGAGAGCGGGCCTCAGCTGCGCTGAAGCCCGGGAAACTGCCCGCAACATCCTGGCAGGTCTCCATGCGTCCCCGGCCGTCGCGGACATCGTGCTGACCGTCGTGTCCGAGATGGTCTCCAATGCCAGCCGTCATGCCGGCGGCGTCACGGCGTTCAAGATCACGGCCCGGTCCGGCACTCTAACCGTCGAGGTGTCCGACCGCTCACCAGCCCCGCCCCGGATCCAGCCCTGGGCACCGGATGTCCCTGGCGGCTTCGGGTGGAGACTCGTCAACCAGCTCGCCACCACTCACGTCCAATTCCACCGCGGGGGCAAGACCGTCACAGCGACGCTCATTACCCCCACCAGTTCGGCCTGACCCAGCCGACGCTCAGCCGGCCGGCTGCTCGCCGCCCTCGGCCACCGCAATCAGCGGGAGCACGCCGGGGGCTGCAGGGCTGAATCCGAGTGCACGCGCTGGCCGGCCGCTGGTGCACCGTGAGGGTGCGCGCAGCGCCACCAGGTGCCTGACCGGTACTGGGCCCGGCTGAACCATCCGAGGCCGGCGCCGGCCTCTCCTTGAGGGCCGACGCCGCGTCATCGACTCGCCCCCGCCGGCAGCTCCTCATCGGCAAGGTACGCCCACACGGACTGACACCCCCGGGCGGGTATCGCGCGCTGCTCTGGGCACACGAGACCCATGCACGGACAACACGCGCGTCCCACGAGCACTGCGTTCGGCTCAGCCCCCACAACCCTTGCTCCGCCGGCCGGGCAGGCCGGCGCCAAACACTCGCGCCGAGTCAGCATTACCGGCCGTTTGCGCCGTCGGCTCCTCGCGTACCGGGCGATCGACTTCGTCTCCACACACGTCCCGGACCACTTCGGACCGGGCGAGGAATGCCTGCTTCTTGTCCACGTCCGCCAAGTCGTCGGCCAAGTCCATTACCAGATCTGCACCGACTGCGCCCGAGGTGTCGTCACCGCCCTCGTCATCGGCGAGCGTTTTCACAGCACCGGGTTGGCCAACCGGGCCCTTTCACATCTGCGCTCCCGCCACCCGGGCCTGGCCTGGTGCAGCACCCTGAACATGCGCACCACACGGAGTCTCTTCAGTCGGATGAGCATTCCCCCCGTCTCCACTGTCCCGCACTGTCCCCACGCCTCCCCGGCCGCTGCCTGACCCCACGCTCACCTGCGGCTGGCAGCGCGCAGCCCGGTCGTAGGCATCGGATGCAGGACCTGCGGCACAGTTGCGGCAGCATGGGCGGGGGTGTCCGCTCGCCTGGGCGGCGGCGGGCAGGGAAAGCGTCGTGGCCCTCTCGTCGTCGGCGACAGTCCGTGCAGGCCGGGTTCACCCGCTCGCGCACCGCGGTTCACCGGCGAAACGCCACTGCGCCCCCGCCGCCGTGCAGCAGTGCGGACCGTCGCCCGGTGGGCGACGGCCCGTGCTCGTGGCCGGTCAGCGGCGGCGGCCCCAGGTTTCGGTGTCGACCGTGCGGCCGCGGTCATCGCGCAGTCGCGGCGGTCCTGGAAGAGATCGGTGCGGGTGTCGCGGCCGTTGCCGGTGTGGATACGGATGGTGTCACGGCCGCCGATGCGGACGTTGTCGAAGCGGTAGCGGTTGCCGTCGCCGTCGCGCAGGATCCAGCCGCGGAGGTTGATCGGGTTGTGGGTGGTGTTGCGGATCTCCACCCACTCCGCGTTCAGGGAGCGGTTGGAGCGGTCCTCGCGGCCGGGGGTGTCGGCCTGGACCCGGCTGATCTCCACCCGCGGCCGCTGCTGGTGGTGGCGGTCGCCGTCATGGGCGGCCGCCGGCAGCGCGGTGGCCGAGACAATCGCACCGGCCGCCAGGACGGTGGCAGCGATACGGCGTACGGAGGAAGAAGCGGAAGACATGGATGGCGCCCTCAAGAACAGCCCTCCATCAGCCGACACACGGTGATGAAGGGCATTTGCGGTGTCGGCCCGGTTGAACCGAGGGCCACACGCTCGACCCGACGCGAGCCGCGTCGCATCCCCCACCGACGCCGTTTACCGGACACGGACATATCAGTCACAGCCGCCTGGACACTGCACTCATTTCGCCCGAACGTGCCCCTGACATTCACTGACCGCTACACCGACCCGCCCCGCAAACCGAACATCAGGGTCAGCACGCTTCGGCGCACCACCAGGCGCACCCCTCCGCCACCTCACCCGCCCGGACCAGCCGATCAAGTAACAGCCGTTCTGCGCAATTCTTCGCACGCGAATTCAAAATTCGCACATGCGCCACATTCTACGGCGGGCATGTCGTGTCCCGAGCCGCACACTTCGGCGCAGGGGAGCCCGGCCGGCCGCCAGTGGTCACCCGCTGACGCGCCAGCCCCGATGGGCCTAGGAGTTGTCGTCAAAGTGTCACGCCCACATCAGGAGCGACGCGAGGGTGACGGCTGCTTGGTAGGACTGGGCGGTCTTGTCGTACCTGGTCGCGATGCCGCGCCACTGCTTGAGCCGGT